>CAYLTM010000018.1:5733-15257 GCA_964386495.1 uncultured Leptospirales bacterium | reverse complement strand
CATCAGGTGTCGGCATTTCTTTTAAATTCAACAGTTTTTGAACCATTTTCTGCATTTGTAATTTATCCGCCCGTCCATAGGTCGTTATTGCTTTTTTTATCTGGACTGGGGCGTATTCACAATACGGCAAAGCTCGTTGTCTAAAAAGTAACAGAATAACACCAACAACTCCGGCAACCTGCATAGCAGTTGAAGTATTTTTTGAAAAAAAAAGTTTCTCTATTGCCGCAGATTCCGGTTTATATCGGTCTATTATACTGCAAAGTTCTGTATAAACACTAAACAATCGCTCATCTAAAGCTGTATTTTTTGGCGTTTCAATAGTACCATAATCTACCATCTGCATATTAGACTCAATTATTGACCAGCCTAAAATTCCATAACCAGGGTCAATCCCCAGTATTCGCATTAATCCTTTTCCTGAATTGATTTCATTACTTCATCAGAAATTTCATAATTACAGTAAACTTTTTGAATATCGTCATGTTCGTCAAGAGCATCGATAAGTCTGAGACATTGATCAGCTTTTTTTTCATCAAGAGGAACTGTTGTTTTTGGAATATATGTAATGTCGCAAAAGGTGGTTTTATACTCTTTTTTCTTGATTATCTCTGAAACATCATTAAATGCGTCAGTCGACACTGTTATTGTGATGGATTTATCTTTCTCTGTAATTATATCCTCTACATTGAAATCCAGTAGCGACTCCATGAGATCATCTTCTGTTGTTTGATTTTCTTCTACTTCGATTAAGCCCTTTTTGTCGAAAAGATATGACACGCAGTTTGCTTCACCAAGATTGCCGCCGTGTTTACCAAAAATTGTTCTTATTTCAGGGTAAGTGCGATTTTTATTATCTGTAATGACATCAATCATTAGAGCGACTCCACCTGGACCATATCCTTCATAACGGATCTCTTCATAAACTACACCTTCCATTTTTCCAACAGCTTTTTGAATAGCTTTTTGAATATTGTCCACTGGCATATTGTTTTCACGGGCTTTATTGACAGCTGTTCTTAGCCGTGGATTAGCATTGGGATCATCTCCACCGGCTTTAGCTGCAACCATGATTTCTCTAATCAGCTTAGTGAATATCGCGCCCCTTTTAGCGTCAATAGCACCTTTTTTTCGTTTTATAGTTGACCATTTATTATGACCTGACATATAACCTCATAATATTAATATTTTTTACAAATATTCAAAATCCCCTTTTAATTTTCAACTGTAATTTTATTATTCTTGAACGTGATTCGTTTGATTTGTAATTATAGGATATTGATTTTTTGTAAAATTCTATTGCTTCATTAAGCATATTTAAACGTTCATAGCATTCAGCGGTATTCCAGCGTATTTTACCAGAATTTATTTTGTTAAATTCGTAATTAAGATCTTTTAATTCAAATAGAATTTTTTCTTTTTCCTGAGACTGAAACTGGTATTCTGCGAATTTTAAATAATTATTTTGCTTTAACATGGAAATTTTCAGTTCACGAATTTCATTATTTTTTGTTTCCAATTCAGTTTTTTTTGATGAGATGTTATTATTTATTGATTCTTCATATTTGATTGTTTCACTGTAAGCTGTTATGGCATTAGTATATTTAAGATTTTTAAATAACATATCGCCGATATATTCATAACATTTTGATTTATATAGGATTTCATTTTCCGGAAGTTTATTAACAGCAGAAGAAAAAAGGGCGATAGCTTTATTGAAATTTCCAATATGTTGATAATTAATAAATCCCAAAGCAAACATGATGTATGGGTCATCCGGTTTTAAGCTGAGATATTTTTCATAATATTCAGCACTTTCAAGATACTTACCAATGTCGGTACTTAAACCGCCAAGAAGCAAATATACATTTGGATCGGAACTTGAATTTTGAAGAACATATTTGTTAAGGTGATAAATTGCTTTCTTTTTTTGATTGGTAGAATATAAGGCTCTTCCCAGTTCAGCGGAATACTCAATTTTTGACGGGTTAAACCCATAAGCGGTTTCAAGGGTGTTTAAATAAGCGGGGTAATCGCCATTTTCTTTATGAATCTGAGATATTTCATAAAAGGTTACATCATCGACACCACTTTGAATTTCTTTATAACGCAGACTTTGATAAAAATTATTTAAAGCTGAATCATAGATTTTTAAATTCCTATAGCAGATGCCGGCATCAAAATGAAGTTTTGACAGTTCAGGATTATTTTCAATCATATATAGTTCATTTTTTCTTTCAGAAAAGAGCTTTTTTAAATCTACTGTCTGATCTATCGATTCAACTGTAATAATGGTAGAGGGTACCATTTTGTTATCGACTCTAGTTTCATTTATTAAAGATATTTTGTCGTTTATTATTTTTAGAGCCTCGTCGTAATTACCATTCTGTAAAAGATCCGAATAGGAAATAGTTTCTTGCGAAAACAAATTTTGTCCTAAAAAGAATAGTAGAAATATTAATGATAATTGTATAAGAATATTATGAATACGCATATAATCTCCCAGTACAATATCGGCATAAATGCACATAATAATTAGTTTCCGGTAACAAAATGTAATCAGTTGTTTTTTTGATATACATCAATAATTTTTTCTTTAAGTGAAATAATATCAATTGGTTTGGTTAAATATTCGTTCATTCCTTCAGTAATGCCAATATCCCGAAATTCAGTTATGGCGTGGGCTGTGAGACCGATTATGCAAATATTTTTGCTATTTATTCCGCATTCACCCGCCCGAATCCTTTTTGTAGTTTCTATGCCATCCATTTCAGGCATTTCGATATCCATTAGTATTAAATCAAAATGGTGTTGTTTTAGAATAGCCAATGCTTCTAATCCATTTCGAGATACTTTAACCGTAAAATTATTTTTTTTCAAAATTGTTTCGGCAAGAAAAATATTGATTTCTTGATCTTCGACAAGGAGTATATTTTTTGGCACAAAAATATCACTGTGATTAATATTTTTTACTATGTTCGTGATGCATTGTGATTCTTCTTTTTTTTGAACAATAACATATAAGGTGAATTCACTGCCTTCATTGATCTTACTCTTTATAGAAATTTCACCGCCCATTAAAGTTATCAATTCTTTGGTGATTGATAGTCCGAGTCCGGTTCCCCCGAATTTTCGTTGTAATCCAGATTTTGCTTGTTCAAATTTTGAAAATATTTTTTCTTGATTAATAATGTCTATTCCGCAGCCTGTATCTCTTACAATTATTTCTAAAGCAATGTAATCAGCAAGCAGGTTGTCAGTTTTTTTCAAACCTACTATTAATGATACTGATCCTTTTTCTGTAAATTTTATACTATTGCTAATTAAATTGATGATTATTTGTCGAAGTCTAAGTTCATCCGCGAAAATAAGATTTGGTAAATCATTAGAGACATTAACTATGAAATCGAGTTTCTTTTTTTCAAATTCAAAACGGAACATTTTTTCAACAGTAAAGAAAATATTTCTTAAAGGGAAAATATTTTTTTCCAGTAAAAGTTTACCGCTTTCAATTTTTGAAAAATCGAGAATGTCATTTATTACTTCGAGTAAGTGCTTTCCAGATTCTTTTACTATATCTAGAAATTCGTATCTCTCAATATCATCCGCAGTCATCAACGCGAGATCAGTCATTCCGATTATAGCATTCATCGGTGTTCTGATTTCATGGCTCATGTTAGCTAAAAATTCCGTTTTAGCTTTACTAGCGGCTTCAGCTTCTTCCTTCGCCTTAACTAAAGCTCTCTCGACAGAGATTTTCTGTTCTACATCAGCCAGAATATTCGCAAGAACTTTTAACAGACAAACCTGATCTTCAGACCATGTTTTCTTCTGATGAACAAAATCGTACCCAATAAATCCAATGATTCGCTTTTCACTATAAATTGGAATTGATATTAATGATTTTATTAATTCCTTTTTAAATTCTATTTGCTCTAAAAATGCTTCAGGCGGTAAAACATCAGTATCATGAACTATAATAGTTTTTTTCTGTTCAATTTGTTCATTCCACCAAGGGAATAAGTCAACTGGAACGGATTGGCTGACATTTATTTGTGATTCAATATTCTCAGCACAGCATTCATAAGTATTAGACATGAATTTGTGGTCGTGAGAATATTTGAAGATGTATCCTCTGTCCGCTTGAAAGTAATTCATTATAGTGTTTAACATTTTATTGATTTTAAAATCTATATTAAGAGTATTGATGTTGATAAAATCTGAAGAAACATCTATTATAATTGTCTGAAGTTGAAGGATAAGTGATGAGGAATCCTCAAGCTTTTTATGCTCGGTTATGTCGAGTATAAATCCATCAAGAAATTGAAGTTCACCTTTGGTATTATATATCGCATTGCCTTTTTCATAAACCCAATAAATAGAACCATTTTTATGGCGTATTCTATATTGAATTTCCCATGATCTGTTTTCCTGAATCGCTCTTGATTTTATCTCATTAACCATATTTTTATCTTCGGTCATAACGATGTCGGCAAAAGAAATTTTGGCGTTGTTCAGTAACTCATCAGTATTGTAACCGCTGATTGTTAGAATACTTGAACTTATGTAAATCATTGTCCATTCATCATCATTCATGCAGCGATAAGTTATACCAGGAATATTGTTTACTAATGATTCATACTGGTTTTTACTTTGTATGATTATTTCTTCCGCTCTAATTCTGTTAAGAAGCATACCAGTCATGTCTGCAAAAGTTTCTGCCGCTCTTATATTAGTGAGTTCTCTCCCGTTTTCGAAAAATAGTGTAAAGTCTCCAACGGGAATATTCTCTTTCACAGATTTTATTACGACTGAACTTTTTATTGATAATGCTTTTTCAATAATTTTAACAACGCTATGAGGAATTACATTTCCTATTAAATCTTCAATATTGTTGAAATAAGTAGTTTTTTGGTTTTTAATTTTTTCTTCTCTAATAGGGTCATATTTCCATTTTTTGCCGACGAGGTTAAACCCGAGAATTGATGAAGCTTTTACAAGATATTCTTTAATACCAGCGACAGCAACAGTTGTGAAGTCCTTATTTTCACTAAAATAATTTAAGATTGCGTAATTTGCACCTGAAATGAGCTGCATATAATTTAATATTTGCTGATAATCAATATTGCATGGTACATATTGGCTGAAGGTTTTTGCGGCTTCTGATATAATATACTCAGAAGTAATGTCATATAGGATAGTAATGAAATAATTAGTTTCGGTGGAATATACCTGTATTTTATACCATTTTTTCAACGATTCCGAATATTGTTCGAACTCTTTTTCACCGCCGTTCAAAGCTATCTCGCCATAGCAGGAGATCCAGTCGAATCTTTCATTAAGAATTTCCGGTAATACTTCTGTGATATTTTTATTTATAATTTTTTCATGTTTAAGATTTGTCATGTTTTCATACGTAATATTGATATCAAGAAATTCATAATCAACAGGTTTTCCGGAATCATTAGTAATGATACGGTGATAAGCATAGCCGAATGGAGCTTTTTGTATTATTGTGTTAATATGGTTTTTGTTCATGATTGTGTCCTTTTGCACCGTGGTAATCATCAAGTATAAAATCGAAATATTGAATATTAATAGTTTAGCATAGCTATTTGGTTTCTGATTAAAAATTTATTTACAGTTTCAGTTTTAGTAACTGGTGAAATAATGATGAGTAATTATATGAATAATTTGTATAAATGTCAATAGCTAAAATTGGTTATATTGAAAAATCAGTTGGTCAAAATTAAACTATTTGAATAAATACGAAGGAAAGCCTTCTTTAAATTATTAAAGAAGGCCTTATAGTAAAAAAATTTTTTAGTTTTAAGATATATTATAATTTGTCACTAATAACTTTTTCGACTTCATGCGTAATTATATCATAATTGCTGTCGAATCTGTTTATTGGTTTTAAAAACTCTATGGAAATTTTGCCTGGTAATGGAAATTTTCTGCCGACAGGAAAGCATTTATAGGAACCATTTATAACAACTGGTACAATTGGAATATTGAGTTCTTTACTTAGAATAGCAAAAGTTTTTTTGAAAGGTGCTATTTTTCCATCGCGGGATCGCACACCTTCAGGAAAAATTAAGACATTTTTATTATTTTGCAGAAGCCATCCCATTGATTGAATTGACGCTGTGGTATTTGAATTGATGTTCATAAGAAATATATTTGCTCGTTTAGCGAAAAATCTATGAAGAGCTGTCGGGAAATTTCTGTCTTTTGCAATGCTATAAGTATTGTTACGGATTTTTCGCGGCAGCATAGCCGTTAGTACAAGACCATCTAGATGACTCTGGTGATTAGGAGCTAAAATTATCGGAACGTTCTGTGGAATATTCTCTATGCCTTTTGCTGACAAAAGAAAATAAATTCTCATGAACGGTCTGAAAAGATATACCGCCATATTTAAAAGAATGTTAGTTGTATTGATTTTTCCTGAAGGTAAATTATCATTTAAAATTTGTTTCCAGTTTATTGTATTTTCGTTGAAAGTTGTTCTAGTATCCTGAATGTATTGAGCTAAATCTTTTACAATAGCGTAGTGGCTAAAAATGTCGTCGGACAGCTTTATCCCGAATGTTGATTCAAGCTGAACCTGAAGTTCAACCTTTCCAAGAGAATCCAGCCCGAGGTCATATTCTATGTGATCAGACGGCGAGACTTTTTTTGAAGCGGTTTCTTCAATTATTTTAACAAGGTCATTATACACCGGTATGTTTGGAATTGCTTCGGTTGATGATTTCTTGGTTTTATTTTCTATGACATCTTTCAACAGAAATCGGCGCAATTTTCCCATTCTTGTTCGCGGAAGTTCTTCCGGAGAAATTGTGAGGTCTATTATTTTTTTGTAGTTTGGTACCGCACGATTGTACAAGTCAACAACTTCCCATTTGATGGTTTCGAAAACATTAACAACTGATAATTCTTGCGCGACATTTTTATCGGGAAAGATTACAGCGTGAAGACTGTTTCCATACATAGTTACCCCAATGTCAGATATTAGAGGGGATGATTTTTTGATTTTATCTTCAATTTCTTCCGGATTAATATTTTTACCATTCGGTAGAACGATAATATCTTTTAAACGACCCGTAATTTGCAGGTAACCGTCTTTATCGATAAAACCTCTGTCGCCGGTGTGAAGCCAGCCGTTAATTAAAACTTTTGCTGTCTCATCAGGTTTATTCCAATAACCCTTCATAACATTTTCACCCTTAAAACAGATTTCATCATCAACAATTTTTACTTCGCTGCCTGGTATTGGGCGACCGACTGAGTTGAGTTTGTATTCGAAAATTCGGCTGTGACTTATTAGTGGAGAGGCTTCAGTCATTCCATATCCATTGAGAACGAGCAGTCCCATTGCATGGTAATCTTCAGCCATACCCGGAGGAAGGGGTGCTCCGCCTGAAACAAGAAATTTAATGTTACCACCGAAATTTTCATAAACCTTTTTCAAGAGTTTCTGTCCGACTTTCAAGCTTCCAGTCATTTTTGAAATTCTAAAAACTATTTTTGCGGCAATGCTGGCGTTTATCTTTTTCATAATGCCTTTATAAAACATTTCATAAAGACGAGGAACGCCGACAAGGTAGTCTATTTTGTATTTTTTCATCGATGCTACAATTTCTTCAGGATTTAGACGGTTGATAACTATTGAAGTCGCGCCGACATGCATTGGAATAATTACTTCCCCCTGAAGCGGAAGGATATGGTGAGCAGGTAAAAGCATTAATGTGCATGATTCTTTAAAAATAAGTGTATCTCTGCTTCCTAGTTTTTCGAGTTCACAAAGAGTGTCAAAATTAACCTGAAGGTTTTTAAAGGTCAGCATCGCACCTTTCGGAGATCCGGTTGTCCCAGAAGTGTAGATTAATACAGCAATGTCGTTATCCGCACCCATAGGTATTTCTTTTGGTATACTTTTTATTGATTTCTTGATACAGTTTTCCATTAATAAAATTTTTGGTTTATGTTTAGATTTTTCTACCGCTTTTTCAGCTACAAGTCTGGTTTTTTCTGAGCAGAATATTGTTGCCGGAGTGCAGTCATCTATCACATAGCTGAGTTCCTCCGCCGGCGCCATATAATCGAATGGGACAGGAATCGCGCCATGGTACCAAACCGAATATAAGGAATAGACCCATTCGGGAAGATTTTCAGCGAAAATTACCGTTCTTTCACCAGATTGAAGATTGTTTTGAGCGGCAAATTTAGCCGTATTTTCAATAACCTCACTGTACGATATTGCTATATCGTTGTAGTACAATGCTGTTTTATTATGATCCTTTAATAGCATGATTTTCACCTCAAATTCGTAAATTTCTTTATTAGACTGTATTCTTTGCGTAATAGTTGCATAAATATTAAATTTGTCCACCTATTTATTTCCAAAATTTTATATTTTGTTCTTGGTAATTAATTCGCTAAGAACAAAAGCGATTGAAAGAATATGGTGTCAGAGCAATTGAAATGGTGTCAGAGCAATTGAAATGGTGTCAGAGCAATTAAAATACAGTTGAAAATAATTTAAAACTCCAAAGAAGTAAAACACTATTGTAAAATTAATAATATTCCGATAAATAATAAGACATAACTCTAAATGTTGAAAGGGGGAATTATGTTTACTTTTACAGAAGATCTAGAAAAGATAATCGACAGCGAATTGAGAATTTATGAAGAAATTGAAACAATAGAAGAAAAAAAGTCTGATATAATAATTTCAAAAAACGGAAAGGAGCTTGATAAATCTATTAAAGCGGAAGAAAACCTTCTTGTAGAACTTGACAAGCTTGAAAATGAACGCCAGAATAAAATAGCTGATTACTATGTTAAAAACAATATCTCTGTGTCAAAAGATGTCGTCCTTTCGGAAATTTTGTCAGATAACAATTCCGATTCCTTTAAAAGAATTATGTCGAAAGCAGAGTCCTTGAAAAAGATAATTGTCAGGATTAAACTTATACATGAAAATAATGAAAAACTGATAAAAGATAATATTGAGTTTTTTAATTTATTTATAAGTGGTCTCAAAGACGCGGCTTCAATAAAATTTGGATATAATAAAAATGGTTATTCGAATTCTGTCGTTAGTAATTCAGTATTTTTCAATAAAGCGGTGTGAGGTAATATGAACACTTCAACATTCATGGGTCTGGAAATAAGTAAAAAAGGTTTAGCGGCGCATCAGCAGGCGTTACAAACGACAGGTCATAATATATCAAATGCTGAAAATAAAGATTATTCCCGTCAGCGTGTGGTTATAACTTCCGCTGATCCGTTATATGTTCCATCACTAAACCGAGCGGAAACTTCCGGAAATATCGGACAGGGAGCAGTAGTTGCTCAGGTGGAACGTCTGCGGAACACTTTTGTTGATGACCGAATTGTCGCGGAAAACACTGTTATGGGTTATTGGAAAACTAAAGATGATTTCATATACCAGGTTGAGAATGTTTATAATGAGCCGTCTGATCAGTCTATCCGTAATAAAATGGACGCGATGTGGT
>CAYLTM010000018.1:3729-5723 GCA_964386495.1 uncultured Leptospirales bacterium | reverse complement strand
TCTGCGTGGCAGGAGCTTTCTAAGTATCCTGAACAGAAATCTACACGTGAGGTTGTAAAGGAAAAGGCTGTTGCACTGTCTAACGAGATCAGTCATGTGTACCGTCAGCTCGATGAAATACAAAAAGACGCAAATAGGCAAGTATATGCGAAAGTGCTTGAAGTTAACAACTATGCGAGAGATATACGCGACTTAAATGAACGTATTTTAAAATCTGAAGCTCTTGGTGATAATCCTAATGATTTGAAAGATAGGCGTGACGCACTGATTGATAAGCTGTCAGAAATTGTCAATATCAGTGTTGGTAGATCGGATAAAGATGAGCTTATTGTATATATCAGCGGAGAAAACCTTGTTCAAGGGGAGGTATTGCACGAACTTCAGACGATAGCTAATCCCGATAAAAAAGGGTTTTATGATGTAACTTGGAAGAAGACCGGAGCTAAAGTTTATCATGAGGCGGGATCTTTGTCTGGTCTTATCGATGTACGAGATAAGATTTTGCAGGACAATCTGAATAATATTAATTCGCTAGCTGTAAATATTGTTGATTTGACAAATGAAGTTCACCGCGACGGCTTTGGAAAGAATGGTGAAACAAATATTAATTTTTTTAAGGAAATGACCGTTTCAGATAATGTCGAAGGTAATTTTGATTTAAATAATGACGGTTATCTTGATACAACTGCTATTTTCAAGGTTGCGGGAAAAAACAAAGTTGATGCTTCAGCGGCGATTGGAATAACCGGTACGTTAACAATTGTAACTAATGATGAACTCGAAGCTAGTGTGCCTGTTGATTACACCGCTACCGACACAGTTATGTCTGTTATGAAAAAAATTAACGACGCTAAACTTGGGGTGTCCGCATATATTAATCACGATGGTCAGCTTGCCATTAAGGCTACTATAGCAAAGGATAATGAAAGTAAAAATTTTATGATACGTCATCTCGAAGATTCGGGGCAGTTTCTTGTCGGGCTTACAGGTATCTTAAAAGAATCAGGTCCGAACGGAGCTTTTAATTACAATAAGATAAATGACATTGCCAAGTTTCTTCCTGATAGAGAGAGTATTACTATCGCGCCTAGACATAATCCGGCATCCTACATGGCGATTTCGAAGGAAGTCGAAATCAACATAGATAGAATCGCCGCTTCACGTGGAAAGGATATTGGCGGTACGGGGGATTACAATACCACGAATGGTATTGGTGATGGAAGCAACGCATTAGGTATAGCTAATTTGCGTCATAAAGCGGCGATGGTTGAAAATAACGCAACCTTCAGTGATTTCTACACATCGTTGATATCGAAAATCGGATCGCAGGGGCAGGAAGCTGATGACCGTGTAAAAAATCAGGAGACTATGCTGTCTAATCTCGGGAATCTCAGGGAATCCTTTTCCGGGATTAATCTTGATGAAGAAATGGCGAACATGGTGGCGTTCCAGCATGCTTACAATGCGAATGCAAGGATGATTTCCACTGTAGACAAAATGCTTGAGACTATAATAAGACTCGGCTCATAATTCAAGGAGGAATTTATGCAGAGAATAACGAATCAAATGGTTAATAATACCATGAAATATAATCTTAATAGACATCAGCTGGAAATGGACAAGACACAAAATTCACTGTCAACCGGTAAACAGATTCGTGTTCCCCGTGAAAATCCTGTTTCAGCGACTAATCAGATGTTATACACCACAAATCTTACTGAAGTTAATCAGTTTATTTCCAACATAGATGAATCAAAATCATTTTTAGACATGGCGGATTCTACCCTTCAGTCGGTTACGGAAATTTTTCACAGATTAAGAGTCCTGACTGTTCAGGGAGCTAATGGTATATACTCGAACTTCGAGCGAAAGGAAGCGGCTGCTACAGAAATTAATCAGCTGTTGGAACACCTGGTGTCGATCGCGAATACTAAGGACGCGACCGGCAGGTCATTGTTCGGCGGATTCAAAACCGGCGACCAGGAAACCCCGAA
>CAYLTM010000018.1:0-3719 GCA_964386495.1 uncultured Leptospirales bacterium | reverse complement strand
TTTTGTACCGGTCTACATGACGTTGACTGCCGGTAACCAGGGCAACGCGATGATCAATGTCGAATATCGAGGGGATAACGGTAAGCTTGTCCGCGAAGTGTCGAAAGGCGAATATATGAATATCAGTGCTCCAGGAAATGAAGTGTTCTGGGCAAGTAACCAGATTGTCACTTCGAATGAAGATTCATCTAATTATGCTTCTTCCACTGATCAAAAAATAAAAATCGATGGTGTTGAGATTAATATTTCCGCAGGTGATAATCTAGATATTATAATAGATAAAATTAATAACGCGGGATTAAGCGTTAGAGCATCAAAAGGCGGAAGAAATAATCTAATTATGGAAACTACAACGCCTCATCAGCTCTGGCTTGAAGATGTCGGCAGCTCTAAAGTTTTTAAAGATCTCGCGATGATTAACCCTGTGAAATCCGAGCCGCCAAACAATTTCCATCCAACGACATCTGTCGAAGGCATGTCTGTTTTTGATATGGTCATTCAGTTAAGAGACGATCTTGTTGGTGGCGATCAGGTTCTTGTCGGCGGACGCGATCTTGGAATGCTGGACATGGCTCTGGATAATGTTCTTCGTCATGTCGCGTCGATTGGTGCCAAAGCCAATAGGATAGAACATCTTGCCAAAAGATCCGAATATTCGAAGGGTACAATTTTAGAGATGATATCTAAAACTGAGGGCATTGACTATTCTGAAACGATTATGAATTTTAAATGGCTGGAAACTGTTCATCAATACGCACTCGCGGTAGGAGCGAAAAGTATAAAACAAACTTTGATGGATTTCCTAAGATAGGGGGGATTATTTTTCGATTATTTTAATTAAACATTTTGTCTGTTTTTAAGCTAAAATCTATTTTACCCCCCTAAATCATACTTCGACAGACTCAGTGCAAGCCCAATGGGGGACTTGAAAAGAACAGATCTGCTAATAAAATTTTGCAATATTCAGGCTGTCGATTTAACTCTGACAGCCTGATCGGGTACAGGATGTATAAATCGATATCCTGATTATATAAAATATTCGGAAAATATTATCATAAATATTTATTTATAAAAATCTTAAGCTTCTTCGGGGGTTTGGGGGAGTGTTAAATAAATAGAACATGGACTTGACCCTAAAATATAAAGGGCTCCCAATGTGGTTATTGATCATAATTTCAGATTGACATAAAATGCTGACGTATTGCCAATAGACTAATGACTTGCTGGCAAAAACCGCAAAAAGAAACATTATAGGATCGGGCGATATGGACGAAAAAAGAGAAAAAAAACCGGATGTGTTTAAGGATATATCAAATAATAAGAAAGCACGATTTGAATATGAGATAATTGAAACGTTTGAAGCTGGTTTAGTTCTGAAGGGTACTGAAGTGAAATCACTTCGAACGGGTAAGGCGAATATTAATGACGCTTTCGCGAAAATCAGCGACGGCGAAGCGTATATTCATCAGATGCACATTTCAGTTTATGAAATGGGTAATAGATATAATCACGATCCAGACAGTGTCAGAAAATTATTGATGAAGAAAAAAGAGATCAGGCGGCTGTTTGGTACTCTGACAGAAAAAGGTCTGACACTGGTTCCTTTGAAGCTATACTTTAAAAACGGTAAGGTGAAGATTCTTCTCGGTCTTGGTAAAGGGAAAACGAATTATGATAAACGTGAAAGTATACAGAAAAAGGAAGCGCAGAGAGAAATTCAGCGTGCGATGAAGAACAGGTCGCGTTAATGAAATTCGTGTATGTTTTTATCGGCGGCGGATTAGGTTCCGTGTGCCGCTATTTATTATCGTTGAAAATTTACTCATGGTATGGAAGACTATTTCCTCTCGGAACATTATCGGTTAATATCATCGGGTGTTTCATGATCGGGTTTCTTTTTTCGATATTCGAAATTATTGAAGTGCATCCAAACATCAGAATATTTCTGCTAATAGGATTTCTCGGCGGATTTACTACATTTTCATCATTCGGACTTGAAACATGGAATCTCCTTAGACAGTCGGACTACCGTTCATCAATCATGTATATTTTATTCAGCAATGTTTTCGGTTTAACTGCGGTTGGATGCGGTTTTTTTTCAGGGAGATTATTCCGTTAATATTTTAAGGGGTGATTATGAAATTTGAAGAAGAGGACATCCTGCTGCGGATATATATCGGAGAGCACGAAAGGTACGAACATATCCCGCTTTTTGAGCACATCATTTTGAAGTGCCGCGAACTGAATATAGCCGGAGCGACGGCGTTTAAGGGTATGCTGGGTTATGGTGCAGATAAAAAAATTCATTCATCAAAAATTGTCGATTTGTCGGACAACCTGCCTGTTCTGATTGAAATTACTGACCGGAAAGAAAATATCGAAAAACTTATGCCTTATCTGGATCATGCGATTTCAAAAGGCTTTGTAACCATGCAGAAAGTGAATGTGATAAAATATAGGAATTGAAAAAAGCAATTGCTGAAAAAGTTCTTGACTTTCTTGTGAAATGTTGTTATATTAAAATTATTATTGATTAGTAAAAGATAACAAGGTTCTGTGCAGGCGGGTATTTTATGAAAAGTATATTTGCGGTGCCGTTCCTGTTAATACTCTTACTTCTCGGATCTAGTTTGTCTGCTGCCGAGGGTAATGGCAAAAGCTTTGGTATTGCTGTTAATCCTGCATTGGTGCCTCTAAAGTGGGTGTCTGCTGATTTGTGTTTCTGGAATATTGACCGCAGCACTGAATTTAATATGCCTTTTCAATTTACTAAAAATCCGTCATTTATTACTCCTTCAAAAAGCGACATTTTGTATCTTTCGGGCGGACTAAACGCCAGAAGATTTTTTAACGGTGAACAGAAGGGTTTTTTCGCTGAACTTGGTTTTCAATATAACCATCTAAAGGTTGAAGGGTCGGCTAAAAGTGATTCAGAGGATTCGCCGTTTGAGGGAACTTTTACATCCAGAAATCCGGCAGTTCTTTTTGGTGTCGGGTACAGGCTGCTGACAGTAAATAATTTTTTCTGGGGTTGTGATTTCGCGATCGGCAGACAATGGGGCAGGGAAACACCTTTTATAGGCGTGGAAAATATTGCATATTCGATAAATATTTTTAAATTCGGTTACGCGTTTTAAGGAAATATTAGGAGATATTCATGCGATACATAATGACTACACTCTTAATTCTTTTTCTTTCGCTTCCAGTTTTTGCAGAAACTGGTAATGGTAAAAATTATGGAATCGCGGTTAATCCGTCAATGGCAATGTTTAGAGTAATTTCAGGTGAATTAAACATTTGGAATCTTTATCGTGGCGCGGAAATCAATATACCTTTTGTTCTAGCTTATAAACCGGATTTATTCGACAATAATGAATCGAGTTTATACATACTTGGAACGAAGTATCGGCATTTTTTGTCCGACGGGCAGAGTGGTTTTTTTGGTGAAGTCGGGTATGGTTTTATTTTTGGCGATGGGAATGGTAATACCTATGGAAACACTTTGTTGTTTGGTATTGGTTATCGGTTGCTTTACAGCAATGGCTTTTTCTGGGGTTCATCTTTAAGCATGGGGCGTGTGTGGTTTGTTAAAGAGGAGGATCAGATAGGTTTTGATGTAGATTTTTTTAAAGTAGGGTATTGCTGGTAACGTTTCTATCAAACATTAGAAAAAGAAAAAAATCAGGCTGCTCGATGTCCAGCTGGATTTTGGTTTCTAA
>CAYLTM010000017.1:15654-39739 GCA_964386495.1 uncultured Leptospirales bacterium | reverse complement strand
AGACTATCTGAGAAAAATCACAATAAATATTTTCTCATCAAAGTCCAAAGCCCCCATTGGGGGTCAGTTCATGTATCTATTAATAAACATATACCCGACAATTAATTCTCATGCCATTCCGAGGGTATCAAACAACTTGTTTAAATGTTGACAGTAATTGAATTGAAATAAATTATGAAACATATGAAAAAATTTTAGAGGTAATTATATGAAACTTGAAACAATAAACGGTGTAAAACTTGCAATAGATGTAAAGGGAAAGGGCAAAGATACTCCAATAGTATTTGTACATGGATGGACGGCTGATATGCACCGTTGGGATGACCAGTTTGAATATTTCGCGAAAAAACGTCAGGTAATCCGTTTTGATTTACGCGGTCACGGCGAATCGGAAAAAGTCGAAACAGATATGAATATAGAGCAGCTTGTGAAGGATTTATACGCCGTGCTTACGAGTCTGAAAATAAAGAAGGCTATTGTTGCCGGACATTCCATGGGCGGCATGACAGCTCAGAAATTCGCGTTGGAATATCCCCAAATGGTTGAGAAACTGATATTGGTGGACACTACCGCTAAAATGGTTTATTCACCGGCAGTAAATCTGCAAATGAACGCCGCGAAAATAGTACCGTATAAAATGTTTGTTACGATGAATATTCAACGTGCTTTCAAAAAAGGTTTCTCTAAAACTGAACTCGCCGCGATGATTAAGCTTTCTTTGAAAACTCCTAAGAAAGTTGTTATGCCGTTTTTCAGTTCTATGCAGAAGTTTGACGTTCTGGATAAAATTCACGCTATCACTGCTCCAACATTAATTGTGCATGGTTATTATGATATTCAGCTGCCGCTGCATCAGGCTACCCGTATTGCTATGAATATTCCTAATTCTATAATGAAGATTATTGATTGTGGACACGAACTGCCGCTTGAACAGCCTAAAGCTCTGACCGCAGCAATGGACAATTTTCTTCAGTAAAATAATGACCATTGGCGGCAGAATTTGAAATTTTCGCTGCCAATGGTTCTTAAATTGCCATTACTGCTTTCCCCCCGAAATACCAATATCGTCAATTAATATTGATGCCGAAGTTTTGTTATCGAAAACAAATTTTACTGAAACGATTGATGAAATATTCAGCTGGGGATTCTTTTTTTTAAACAAAGTAAACGGCAGTTCATAATGCTGGAATACCGGTTCGCTCTCAGGCAACATCGGATTCATGAACCACTCAAATTTAGCCACCCGCGATTTTATTGCTGGATTTATTTTTCTGACGATACCGGACGCTATCTCTGCCTTATTTCCGGAAGCGTCTGTAACTTCTATGAGGTAATCAATCGGAGCGTCTTCGAATTGATTACCTTCGTTAAGATCCGCTGTTGCGGGAGAAGGATCTTCTTCTGTCCGTGCAAGATTGTACACAAGTGTTGATGTTTCATTCTTTTTTACAGATATTGGCAGACTGATTTTAAATGATGGATGCTTTTCCGTGTCGATAACCCAACCGAGCATAACGGCATTGTCGCAGAAATCGATGAATTTGCCCTTGCCCTTAACCGGTGAAAGTTTCCATATCGACAAATCCTCGCCTTCAGCGGCAGCATCCGGAACATCCCCTTTTGTAATGTCAAAAGACTTTTCGAAGGAATACATTACGGAAGTATTATTATCAAAGTATTGATTTACAGCGAATATTTTTGGAAGATAATCCGCCGCACTCCGATAATCTTTAAATAAGGGTATCAGTGATTTGTTGTTTTTCATCGACAATTCGATGAACGAGGGAATATAAACTTCCGCGAATTTGCGTTGATCTTCAGGGGTGATTATTGACTTTGTATTGAAAAACTTTATCCATGGAAAAGCCGTGTCGTATCTTCCCCAAGTTGTATTAAACTGCCCGTGGTTAGCTCCGTCTATATATAGTGCCGCTTTATAGTGATTATCAACGCCGGAAAAAGTTACGCGGTTGTACTGGCTTTGTCCCATGAAAGAGATAACATCCATATCCTTTGAACCATGCAGGACAAAGTAATCGACATTTTCCAGTTCTGTATTTCTGCCGGCAGGCTTATGAAGACCATCGCTTGGAGCGATAGCTATGAGCGTCTTTATAGCAAAATTGTAATCAAACTTAACCTTCGTGTTATCAGGATAATAAGACAGCCTGTTATATAATGATGCCACAGCAACCGCCTCGCCGCCGCGCGAATGACCGATTAAACAAATACTGCTCATGTCAGCTTTTTTGAAAAACAAATTTTCTTTGTTCGCTGTCCAGTTCCGCCACAGTGAAAGATGTTCGAGCAGCAGCCACGCACGGCAGTCTATTTCATCTTTAAGACTGTTGCCTGTGAGCATCCCGGGTAAAACATATAAATCAGCGAACACGCTCCAATTTATGAAATTTTCGTCTACAGAAACCGCGATATACCCTTTTGAAGCAAGCAGCTCGCATAAATAACCATAGCCGTCATCCGAAAAATCAAGCATGTCGTGGTTACCGTGAACAATCAGCACTAAAGGAAAAGGACCTGCACCGTCAGGATAGTAGACTCTTCCGTTTAAAGGAAGTTGTGACTGGTCGAAACCCCAAAGCATTTTCCGCAGAAATGAATACCCTTCGAGAAAAGCAGTACCGTCTACACGTTTTGTATGAATGGCTATTTTTTTTGAAAACTCGGTTCGTCGCTTGTCGCCGCCGCTTCCGTAGTTAATGGTTTTCACAGAATATGAACCTTTCTGAGATGGATCGGTTGTGATTTTTTCAAGGGGCAAGCCGTCCTTTTCTGCAAAACGGTCTTCGGAGAACCCGTCGGAAAGAAAAATGCCCATCATTAAAGAGAAAAGAATCACCCCGAAAAATAATTGTGTCAGAGCAAAAATATTTACTTTTCTGAAAACGAGTCTTGTTGTAAAAATTTTGTGGGCAGACCAGCCGATTAATGACGTGCTTATTAAAAATGTAGCACAAAAAAGAATGTAGCCCGGTAAAATGTAAAACGACATTGCCCCGATAAAAACTGTTGTTATAAAAAACAGCGTTAAAGCCGCACGAAAGATTTTCGGCATCAAAAACTTTATACTAAGCAGTATACTAAGAAAAATCCAAAATAGAATGAACAGCAGAATGAACCCGGATGCCGCTCCTAAAAAATATAATGGTCCGCTTACGGAAAACAGGTGGACGCTGATTATTATTAGATATAGAATTGTTGAACAAAATATGATTAATGACGCGCTTTTCCAATATTTCTTTTTTTTGTTATTATTTATTATTCCGGAAATCTTTCTAAAGTTTGCTATTAACTGGTTTATGTAATTCATGTAAGGCTCCTGGTTTCGATTAAAATTTCCCACTAAATTTTTTTCATAAATTCTTAAGCCCCCTTCGGGGGTTGGGGGCGTATTGGATAGTATTGAACATTTCCTATAATTAATTACTGCCGCTTATATAAAATACTTGTCAATTTTTGCAAGATGATTTTTTATTTACAATTATCGATATATACGGGAAAACTTATGAACAACATTATGGAAAATGATCTTTCAAAATTCGGAAAAGTCTATATAAACGCTCCAATGAAGGACTGGACAACATTTAAAACAGGCGGAACCGCTGACTGTTTAATAATCCCGACGAATGTTAATACCATTCCGGAAATTATCTCTTACGCGAAAAACAATAATATTCCGCTGACCGTCATCGGCTGGGGCTCCAACCTTGTGATTTCCGACAAAGGGCTGCGCGGGCTGGTCCTTCGAATCAGCGATTACGATGACAATAAATCTGCAATAAACCTTACCAGCGATGGACTCGTCGAATGTTCGGCATCAGTTAAAAAAGAGGATTTCGTTAAGTGGGGATTACAAAACGGTTACAAAGGTATGGAATTTATGACAGGTATTCCCGGTTGCATCGGCGGCGGAATAGTCATGAACGCCGGTACAAATATGGGAACCTTTTGCGACATTTTAAAGAAAGTTGAGTATCTTGACAACAACGGTGTATTACACTCCGAAGCCGTTTCCAGAGAAATGGGTCACTATAGAAAATTTGACATAACAGATTATCTTGTTTTTACCAAAGCATATTTTGCTTTAACAAAAACCGACGACATCGCGGCGCTGAAAAATACCATACAGACTCTCAACGATGAACGGAAGGTAAAACATCCGCTGTCGTATCCATCCGCCGGATCTGTTTTCAAAAACCCCGAAGGGCATTTTTCCTGGAAGCTAGTGAACGATTCCGGGCTTAGAGGATATTCCATCGGCGGGGCACAGGTTTCAGAACTGCATACAAATTTTATAATCAACAAAAGTAACGCGACATCCACGGATATTAGAAACCTTGTTAATCATGTCATCACCGTTATTAAGCAGAAATACGGAATTGATATGCATCCGGAAATTAAGTTTTTAGGTGAATTTGATTGAGCGTTAAAATTAAAGATACAGTATTTTGTGCGTTGGATATTGAAACCACCGGAATAAATCCCCTGTCTGAAAAAATTATCGAGATCGGAATTATAAAGTTCAAAATGGATTCAAACATACAAAAATTTTCGACGCTGATTAATCCTTTGAAAGAAATACCGGAAAACATTATCGCGATTCACGGAATAACCGACGATATGGTGAAAAACGAAAAACCTATAAAAGACATCATGCCCTCGATAATGAAGTTTATCGGCTGCAACCCGCTTGTTATACAAAACCCGTCATTTGACATCGCGTTTATTGAAATGGAGCTTCGCCGGTTAAACATGAGCTATCCGATATTCACCGCTTACGATACAGTAGCGATGTCGAGAAAGACGTACCAGCTTAACAACTACAAGCTGCCGACGCTTTGCGAGCATTTGAATATTCAGTGTCATCATCATCGGGCTTTACCGGACGCGAATGCCTGCATGGAAGTTTTCCGCCATGTCATTAGAGAAAAGGATCATAACTGTAAATGGTCGATGACGGATTTAGATAGATATACCGCGAAAATAGCGTCAAATTTTATAGAAGAAATTCAAACGAAGGAAGTGCGGGGACATGCGGTTAAGAAGGGGAAGGTCTATAATATTTTATATTCTGATTCTTCCGGAAATAAAACCGAAAGAAAAATTCGCGTTATGAGAATTTATAAAAAAGGCAAAAAATGTGTTTTAGAGGCTTATTGCTATCTCCGTGAGGATGTGCGCTATTTCAAAACCGAAAAAATCAAAATGCTTAAACAGGTCTAAATGAATCAAAAAAATATCAAGGCGGATTTTGCTCATCTTCAGAAGCTGTTTATTCTACCGAACTCCGAGGATAAATTTCTTGAATTCGGCAACAGCATGTTAAATATGCTTCATAATTATTTTACTGAAAAGGGCGGCATACATAGTTCTATATCTCTCTCTGAACTGGAAAAACTGTTTTCCAACATTGATATTCCCACAAAACCTGAACTGTTAAAAGATATTTTCGCTGAAATTCAATCAAAAATTATTTCACATTCAGTCAAGGTTTCCAGCCCGTACTACATTGGTCACATGACTACCGCTGTTCCATATTTTACAATATTATTGGACATGATTATTTCCGCGTTGAATCAGAACCAGGTGAAAATTGAAACTGCAAAAGCGTCAACATACGTTGAAAGAGAATTGATCTCATGGATACACCGCTTGATATATAATTATCCCGAAAGCTTCTATAAAAAGAATATCCAGAATCACAGCATCGCTCTCGGAAATGTTACCGTCGATGGTACGCTAGCGAATCTTACGGGACTTCTTGTAGCCAGAAATAAATTATTTCAAGCGGATAAGAATTTCGGCGGTATCGACAATGAGGGAATCCTCGAAGCCTATAAATATTATAAGTGCTCAAAAGCGGTAATTTTTATTTCGCAGCGCGGACATTATTCATTCGATAAAATAGCTCGTATTCTTGGAATCGGGGCTTCAAACATTATAAAAATTCCAGTAGACAGCAGCAACAAAATTGATCTTAATGAACTCAAGAAAGAATGTAAAAAGATAAATGATTACAATCTTATTCATGATGAAAAGATTAAAATTCTGGCAATAGTCGGAATAGCCGGCACTACTGAAACCGGCAATATTGACAACTTAATTGAGCTTAGAAAAATAGCGGATAATAACAACGCACATTTTCATGTAGATGCCGCGTGGGGCGGACCAATATTGTTTGTCGAGCGTTATAAGCATATGTTCAAAGGCATCGAGACGGCGGACTCTGTAACTTTCGATTGTCATAAGCTTTTCTACGCCTCGTTATCACTTGGAATGGTCTTGTTTAAAAACAAGGATGACTTGAACCATTTAAAACACACAACATCGTATATTTTGCGACCGGATTCCAGGGATCAGGGACGTTTTACGGTGGAAGGTTCAAGATCATTTAGCTGTTTAAAGCCCTGGACAATATTAAAGATATTCGGTTCAGAAGGGTTTCAGATGCTATTTGAAAATGCTTATCACATAACTGCTTATTTCAGGAATATTATCGAAACTCACAGTAATTTTGAGCTCCTTAACAATCCGGAATTGTTCATCATTAATTATCGGTTTATTCCTATGGAAACTAAACAAATGCTTGACAAATATACATATAACTCCGCAAATGACAGCAGAGATAAAATATTAAAAATTAATAGTGTAATTAACGAACTAAATGTTCAACTGCATAGAGAACTTAGAGATGCAGACAACAGTTTTGTTTCGAGGACTGTTTTAGAATCGACAAAATATAGACCACAGACCATTGCAGTTTTACGGGCAGTTACAGTCAATCCACTTACCACACCGGGCATACTTAACGAAATAATTGACGAGCAGAACAAACTGGGATTAGAACTTTATAACACTAATTTTAATAAACTCTTAAAAAAACTTTAGTGGAGTGCTGATGAAAAAAATTCTAATATTAAATTTGATGATGATTTCTGTATTTTTTGTACAATTTTGTTCTTACAATAATAATGATCTCATTTTGGCAAACACAAATATCGATTTATACGCTAATAACGACAATTGCGGAAATTATCCTCCAATCGAGAATAGTCCGTATATCTTGCCTTTTCCAGCTGGAACAGCTTATATTATGTATCAGGGAAATTGCCAGAAATTTTCTCATAAAGACGGACAACGATACGCTTATGATTTCGCTATGCCTTTGGGTACAACAATAACAGCGGCAAGAGCGGGAACTGTAATGGCAACAGAATCAAGATATCCGGATTATATAATTTACAAGGGTAAGCCAGTTGCAAAAAACAGAAGAGCAAAGGGAAATCTGGTGATCATTAAGCATGATGACGGAACTCTTGGAACATATCTTCATATTAAACAGAATGGAGTGTCTGTAAGTGCGGGTCAATATGTTGAACAGGGTCAGGAAATCGCGTTAAGCGGAAATAGCGGGTATACAACTGGTCCTCATCTTCACTTCGAAGTTCGTTCGGATGACGGCGGTTACACAACAATCCCTGTTGTGTTTAACAATTCATCACCAAGACATTCTGGTGCACTAATTACTGGTGAGACATATACTGCTTTAGACATCAGCAACACCCGAAATAATTCGAGTGTTGCCGTTTTTAGAAAAGGTTATAACTATTTGAAGTCGTTTAATTTTTCAGATTTTCTTTCGTCCAATTCAACAACTTCTTTTAAATGACGGTATTGAACAGAATCGATACCATATTTTAACTCAGATGCCATGAGCAGAGCTCTGTTTTTCCTCTGTTTGAAATCAAACTGAAGACTTTCATTGCCCTGTTTCGGGTATTTGGTTAACATAGCTTCCATGTAACCATAACAGCTTGCCAGATATTTGTACGCCCAAACGTCTTTTTTCGTGCCTTCATTAATCTTTAAATATCTTTCTAAAATTGGTATACAAGGCTTAAGGTTCTGCACGTCATATTGTGTGGAAACATAAGCCTGAAATAACTTAATCTGAAAGTCAGAGAAAGCGTTAGATTTTCTGACTTCTTGAGATTGTACTTCATCCAAATGATTGATAGCTCTTGTAAAATATGTCACGGATCTCATTTTTGCTTCATATTTTGTTTTTGAAATCTGTCTTTTTTCCTGGTTAAGTCTGTCAATTTCCTGCCAGTACCATCTTTCATTAAGATTATTTTTCTGACTGAACTTTTTTTTCATAATTTCAAGCTCACTGTCCATATCATCAAGAAGGTCTCTGCCGGTATTGTATTCATCTACAGCCTGCATAAGCACTTTCTCGGAATACTCTTTACTGAGTTTTTCCAGTTCCGCGATAGTTTTTACGTAGGGCTTGAAATCTACAACACGCCATCCGCCCAAATCCGAGGGCTGCTCGTCAGCTTCAGCAGGTTCCTGTGCAGCCGCGTTTTGCGGTGCCGCAGCTGGAGCATTAGGTGCGTTCTGTGCGTTTAATAAAGAAACAAAACATATCATTATAGCAGATAATGCTGCCAGAAATACTGATATTTTTTTCATAATATATACCTCATAATATAATACAGAATTAATGTATTCATTAATTTATCGGATATTAATGAAAATAATTAAGAAATATTTGACAGGCAAGTTATTTTTAGCAATGATATGAAAAAAACTTGCAATAAGAACTATATAATTTATCAATATCCCAAAATTGGATTAAGAGGGGCATATGGCATTAGCAAAAAGCGGCGGAGATGTAGCGAACAACGTAATCGGCGAAAACTCCTATTTTTCCGGAAAATTCCACATAAATGGTTCGTTAAGAATAGATGGAAGATTTGAAGGGAAATTTCTGAAAGCTGAACAGCTTTATGTTGGACAAAGCGGTAAATTGAATACCAATATTGAAGCCTCTGCTGTAATAGTAGAAGGTCTAATAATAGGAAATATAAACGCATCCAGCAGGGTGATGCTTATGCCGACAGCGAAGGTTCTTGGAGATATAAAAACTCCTGAACTCATCATTCAAAATGGTGTTATTCTTGAGGGCAGATGTACAATCGCGAATGACCTTAAAACTTCAGCAAAAGATATAATAGAAGTTGATTATTCACGTAATAAAATAAATGTTGAAGAACTTTTTGGAACAAAAAAAACCGCTGATAAAAAATAAGAAAATCGCGGTAACCTTCGGCGATCCTTCCGGAATTGGTCCGGAAGTTTGTCTGAAAGCTGTATCGCAGTTATACGCTCAGCAGTCACATCAGCCGGACTATACTGTTTATATTATTGGTCGTCAGGAAATCGCTGAAAAGTATTACAATGGTCTATTAAACCCCTTCACAATAAAAACTATATCTGCAAATGAAATTTCGGAACACATACCTGTAAAAGGGGAGCTGTACTTTCTGGAAAATGAATATAAATATCCAATGCCGGTAATAGGCGAGGGGACCGTAGAAACCGCGCTTGAATCGAAACAATATATTGATTTGGCAATAGATTTATGCCGAAACAAAGTTGTTGACGCGATGGTGACTGGACCTGTTAGTAAAAGTCTGATAGAAAAGACCGGAATAAAATTTATGGGTCACACAGAATATATTGCTGAGCAAATTGGAGAGAATTCTCCATACATGATGATGTTTTCAGGAAAATACAGAGTGCTGTTGACTACGACGCATTATCCGGTATTTGATTTGAAGAACCTCGTGAATGAAGAATCTATTTATAGAACAATAATCACAGCAGATTCCGCATTGACTAAAATTGACGGCAGAAAACCGCTGATAGCGGTAGCCGGACTTGACCCTCATTGCGGTGACGATGGAGCTATAGGAGCCTTTGACAGGGATATAACATCTCGTGCAATAGCAAGAGCTGTCACTGAGGGAATCAACGCGGTGGGTCCAATATCCGCGGACACGCTGTTTATTGCTAGAAAATGGGAAAAGTTCAGTGTGGTAATCGCGCATTATCATGACCAGGGGTTGATACCCTTTAAAATGCTGGCGTTCGAAGATGGCGTGAATGTCACGCTGGGGTTGTCAATTATAAGAACATCGGTGGATCACGGTACAGCATTTGATATCGCCGGTAGAAATATCGCTTCATGCGGAAGTATGGTAGAGGCTATTCAACTGGCTTCAAAACTTTGACAAAAACTGATTAATCTTTATAGATAAATTATCCAGAAGTATCGCGCGGTTATCTCCATCCGCTTCGAAAAATTCAATTTTCTGCTGACCATTTCTGTAAAATATTACATATGCTTTTATTCGACCGTTGCCTACAGAAGTTATAATTTCTTTGGAATCGTCAAGAGAATATACTTCCATAAATTCATTGTAACTGTAAATAATGATCTCCGCGTTTACAGGTTTTTTTGAAATGGTATCCCTGAATTTGGAAATATCTAAAGCCGAAAGTTTAACACTGCTTTCAGTTCTGACTCGAACAATGTTCTCTGGCGTATCGACCGCATTTTGAGAAACAACCGGAGTTGCCGAATAAAAAATGAATAAAAAAACAAAAGATGTCTGAATCAATCTTGTTAATTTACAAATTATGATAAACATACTTTTCTTGCTGGAAATTAAATTGACGTAAATATTAATGTTCATTTTTTTATTATTGTATTGTAATCATTAATAAATTGAACGATGCCGGTACCCACTGATTCGATAATTTTTTTCTGATACTGATCTGTAAGCAGCATTTTAGCTTCTTTCGGATTAGATATGTACCCAGCCTCAACTAATACAGCGGGCATTAAAACTCCGCGCAGTACAAAAAAATCAGCTTTCCGGACACCCTTTGAAGGAAAGGATGTCATACTCTTTTTCATGTTTTCCTGAATTATGTGTGCTAAATGGCTGCTCTCGGTCTGAATTTGAGTATTAATCATTAAAGCCTCGATATAATCAAGATCATCGTATTTTCTTGAATCTTTATTTTCAAAAACTGTAACATTGTTTTCAAGTGTCGCTGTTGCTCTCGCTTCATTATTAGTTGGATTCTGCGATAGAAAGTAAGTTTCATAGCCGTTAACCTCTTTGAACATTGACGCATTAATGTGAATACTTACGAATAAACCGTTTTCATTCTTTTTTAGAAGACGGTTGGCGATTTCTGTTCTGTTGCCGAGTTCAATGAACACATCGGATTTTCTTGTAAGAACAATTTTCTTTCCAGGAAGCTTACCCCGTAAATATTTTTCTAGACCAAGTGCAAGCTTCAAGGTGATTGTTTTTTCCATAATTTTGCCCCTGCCCAGCGCTCCTGGATCTTTGCCTCCATGCCCCGCGTCTATTACAATAAAGGTGATTTTCTCCTTACCGGGTTTATCGTCCTTTATTACAACCGGGTCCTCTTTTTCAGGGATGATTACATCAGGTACGGCAGGTTTTGTTCTCGTGGAAGAAACGATAAAGTCTTTTTGTTTAATAAAGTTTTTTTCCGGTAAAAACACTGATGAGATTACAAGAAATAAATCCGTGGGAATAAGGACATCGCCGTTGTATCTTGTTATTGAATAATCGCTTTTGTAAAGTTTTCCGTCAATAATAATTACCGAATATCCGATTTGGTATACCGCGTAATGATCTTTTCTGAAAAGTTTACCTTTTTGGTTCACTACATCAAAAATATTATCGATGCCAGTTAATTTTGTTATGTCATATAGAGATATGTATTCTCTTGAGTGTTTTGTGATAACCGGTAATCTGTCAAATTCCTGCGATACAGAAAGATTAACAGCGGTAATTATTAGAATGAATATTAATAAACGTTTAAATATTTTCATTTTATCAGATTATTTCGTTTTTGAAAACCCTTATGCTTCTTCTATTGTAAGTTTCGTTGAACACAGCTCAAAATATCATCATTTATAATGCAATTATATTTTGTTTTTACTCTGACACCATTTTAAAAAAACACATATGTGATTTTTCTGTGTTACGTAGTAAAAAATTACTTTATTTTGCAAAAATATATATTGACAATATAGTTATTATATTTTTGTTATATCTTTGTATAAAGTTTAATAGAATTAATATTAATTTTGAAATAATGTTATAAGTTACAAATGGAGGATTCTATGATTAAGAGATTTGCTGGTCTTTTTGCTTGTTTATCGGTTGTAATTCTTTTGCCGGTTACAGCATATTCACAAAAGACTACATCGACTGACCTTGAAAAAGCTATTCAGGACAATCCGACAGGAAACGTCGGCGAACCGCAGAAAGGTTCATCCGGATCATCCGCTGGATCATCATCAACTGGATACAGCGTGCAGACTACTTCTACTCAGGCTAAATTGTACTTTGACGGCGCGAATTATTTTGCCAGCCCTAAAGTAAAATTTAAATTAACAACAAGCGACAATCTTGTATTCGACAAAATAATCTACAAAATTGATGATGGTGTTGAACAGGATTATTCAGGTGAATTTAATCTAACTGGTGAAGGAAAACACAATATCGAGTATTACGGTATGGATAAAATTGGTAATATCGAAAATAAGAAGAATTATCAGATTATAATTGATGAAACTGCTCCAGAGGTAATAGTAATAAACGAAACACCAGTGATTATAGTTAATGGAACATATTATGCTCAAAAGGGCTGTCAGTTTTCTATATCATCGAAAGACAATCTTTCTGGTGTGAAGAATGTGAAATACAGCTTAAACGGACAGGATTATTCAGATTATTCAACAAACTTTAAAGTTAACGCTGAAGGCGAAGTTCAGTTTAAAGTTATTTCCGAAGACAATGTTGGAAATCAGACAGAAACGTTTAAAATGACTCTTCCTGATTCAGCAGGCGGTATGACTGTTGAAGAAAAAACTAATTTCAATTACATGATTGACAATATTGCTCCAGTGGTTACGATTACACCGGAAAAAGAGTTCATTGATGTGAATGGTAAAAAAGTTACTGGTGCTGATAATAAATATACTGTAGCCGCTCAGGATGACCAGTCGGGTGTTCAGAGTATTCTTGTAAAAGTAGATGGCAAGGGCGGATTCATCGTATATGAAAAAGAACTTGAATTTACAACAAACGGCGAACACTTCATTGAAGCTAAAGCTGTAGACTTCGTTGGAAACGTTTCTGACGTTGTTGTATTAAGCTTCTATGTTGATATAGTTCCACCAAACACTCAGATTCAGACAGTTGCTGATGAAGATGTTCAGTAGTGATAAATTTTGTAATAAATATAAAAAAGCCGGTTTAACCGGCTTTTTTTGTATATGATCAAAATGTATAAATTAAAAGACTTTAGTTATAACCTTCCGGAAAATTTAATTGCGCAGTATCCTCTATCGGATCGTGCGAAATCTCGTCTGTTTGTCGTTAACCGTGAAAGAAATACCTTTGATCACAAAAATTTTTCAGATGTTGTGGAATACATTAACAGTAATGACATAGTTGTTTTCAACAATGTGAAAGTCATTAACGCGAGGTTGTTTTTTCTTCGTGAAACAGGAGCTCGTGTAGAAGTTGTATTGACTAAAAGAATAAGTGATAATAACTGGCATGTGATAACCAACAAAACGAACAGACTGAATATCGGCGAGACGATTTTTTCGGAGATTGATTCCGCGGTGAAAATTACTTTGCTAGAAAGGAATAATGAAGAATTTCTTGTTGAAACAAGTATCGCTTTTGATGAAGAAATTTTAAAGACAATCGGTACTGTTCCTCTGCCGCCATATATTCAACGAAAGACTGATAAAGATGATGATGGCCGTTATCAGACGGTTTAGGCCGATAAACCAGGAGCCGTTGCGGCACCGACAGCTGGTCTACATTTTACACCGGAAATTCTGAACGAGATAAAACATAAAGGGGCTGAAATAGTTTTTATAACTCTCTATGTATCATGGGGAACCTTTTCGCCGGTTCGCAATGAAGACATTTCGACACACCCGATGCATAGCGAAGATTACGAAATCAGTGAAGATACCGCGTATAAAATCAATTCTACTAGAGCGTCGGGCGGCAGGGTGATCGCGGTAGGAACAACCTCGTTACGGGTACTGGAATCCACTTACAAAGAAGGGATTAATATTCCAGGAAAAGGGTCTACTGATATTTTTATTTATCCGCCGCAAAAAGTCAAATCTGTTGATTGTTTAATCACCAATTTTCACACACCGGAATCTACATTATTGATGCTCATTACTGCATTCGGAGGTTATGATTTAATAATCCGTGCCTACGCGGAAGCTGTTGAAAAGCAGTACCGTTTTTTTTCGTATGGGGATTCGATGATTATTATATGAAAACTTTTGAGCTTTTAAAAAATCTTGAAAACATCTATCCTTTGAATCTTCAGGATACCTTCGATAATGCTGGTGGTCAGATAGTATTCGGCAATGATGACATTACTGGAATAATAATCTCAATGGATGTTTTGAAAGAGACTGTTGACGAAGCTATTGACAATAACTGCAATTTAATAATCACGCATCATCCGATTTTGTTTAAACCTTTAAAGACCATTATTCAGGGTGATGCTAAAAACGATATAGTAATCAAACTGCTGCAGAATAAGATCACTGTCTATTCGATGCATACCAACGCCGATAAGATACTTTCCAGTAAGCTTTCCGATGATCTGGGTTTTTTTGATTCGGAAATTTTAATTAAGGATTCCGGCACTTTGACAGGATACGGTTCGCTGTGCCGACTGAATAACGGGAAACCCTTTTCTCAAATTTTGACCACAGTTAAGGAAAAATACGGGATTCAGAATTTACCTTACACGGGTGATTTGAATAGAGCAATCTATTCCATAGCTGTTATTAACGGCAGCGGTGGAAGTTTTATACCGCAACTTTTATTAAGGAAAGATATTGACTGCATAATTACCGGTGATATTAATTATCATAACTATATTGACACAATAATGTATAATAAATGTATTGTTGATATGGGGCATTTTTATTCGGAGTCGGTTCTTTTGAAATATTTTTACAGCGACATTATTGGTTTAACAAAAGATCGTAATATTTCGGTTAATATTTCAATCGTGCAGAAATCGCCGATAAAATATTTCTAGTCAGGCTGCTGATTTATCTTTGACAGCCCGATCTGGTAGCGGATGTAATAATCAACATTCCGATTGAGTAAATAAACAGGAAAGACAGGATGCCATGTTAAACGAATTAAAACAAATGATAGAAATACAGTCTCTCTGGGATAAGGTTCATTATGATAAAACCCAGATAGCTGATGCAGAAAAAACTATTGTGGCTTCAGGAAAAAAATATAATGATCTTAAAGCTTTATTAAAAAGAAAAAATGATGAACTTCTGGCTTTGAAAGTCGCTTTAAAAGATTTGGAAATCAACCTGATCCAAATTGAAGAAAAAAAAGTCAAAGCTCAGGAGAAAAAAAATAACGCCTCGAGTACACGCGAAATAAAAGCCGCTGATAATGAATACTCAACTCTCTACGCGGACATGGAAGAAATTGAAGAGAAGATTCTTAATGGTTATGATGAGGTTTCAAATCATGAAGCGGAAATTCTAAATATTAAAGAAAACTTTGAAAAGGAAGAAAAACTTTTTGAAGAAATTTCATCTGTTAATACGGAAAGAATAAACAGATTCAAGCTCATTGAAAGTGATGACAGAAAAAAATATAGTGAATTGGCTGATAGTTTTGTAGATCCTCACAAGGGGAAATTTATCAAAATGCTTGAGTCCGCTAATGGCAAGGCGATTTGTGAAGTTCAGAATAGTAAGTGTTCGGGATGCAGTTATAACTTACCGGCGGATTATAAATCTAAACTGGAAAATCACAACACTATACTTATTTGCCAGAATTGCGGAAAGTTTATTTATCAAAAGTGAGGTTATATGCTGTTGAATATCGACAGAGTTTTACAATTATTATCAGAAGGAAAAGACATTAATAAAATCGCAGAGATGTCAAGTGTTGATCCTTCGACAGTTTCGTCGATGATTATTACAGCAAGACAAATAGTTAATGAAAAGAATTCTTCTTTAGCGAGAAAAAAATATATCATTAAAAAAAGAACTTCGGAGACAGTATCCGAAAACGATGAAGTAACGAATCTGCTGAAAAATTCTGAACTCAGTGTTATACCTGTTGAAGACACTCTTATATTTTATATAGCAATTGTAAAAACTGATGATGTTTTCAGTGGCGGTGTTAATATTCAGGACAAGCAGAACACGTTCGTGGGAAAGATGTCTTTTCCGTTGACCGAAAAAAAAGAGGATCTAGCTTTTTTTGAATTGCTGATTAATGTTCTGAAAATCGGAAAATATTTTAACACGAAAATCATGAAGGTGCGGTCAGACGAAGATTACTTGATGAGATTAATGAAAGAGAACATTATGATTAAGGATCCTTCCTTAAAGAAGTTGTATAATGTAATAGATTCCTTAAAGGAATCTTTTGGTGAATGTCTTTTTGAAGTTATAGACAAGGTTTCGAATGAGAAAACAAGACACATCGCGCTTACTCAAGGCGTGCCGAACAATGGCTGATAATTTTATAACAGAGGGTGATTCTTTATCTGCTAACGCGATTTCTTCACGATACAACATATCTCCCGACATCGCGTATATCCTTGCTACACGATTTAAAACGTTCAATGCTATTGACAATATATTTTCTAATGAGACCGCGCTATTCGACAGTCCCTTTTTACTGAAAAATATGGATCTTGCCGTAGCCAGATTAAAAACCGCTATTGCTGATAACGAAAACATAGGTGTCTTCTGCGACTCCGATCTTGATGGTTTAACATCTTTAACAATAGTAAATATTTTACTTTCAAAGTTTAACAAAAAGTTTTGTGTGAAATATCCTGAAAATGAAGAAGGTTATGGTTTAACTAAGGAAGCTATTGATTATTTTTCGGAGAATAAAGTAAAATTGCTGATTACTCTGGATTCTGGGATTCGTGATGTGACTGAAATACAATACGCCCATTCTAAAAATATTGACGTTATTGTTTGTGATCATCATGAGACTGACAGTAACCTTCCCGAAGCGATAATAATCAACCCGAAACAGAAGGACGACATATATCCTTTTAAAGAGCTTGCGGGCGTTTCAGTCGCGATGAAGTTTTGTCTGGCGTTTTTACACAGCTACATGCCGTCTTATAACAAAAGTATAGTTTTTATAATAAAAATAGGTGATCTTGTTTTTAGCGTTTATACTAAAAACGGCATTGTCGAAAAATATATGAGTCACCAGCAGTTAGCTATGGCTGATTCTGAAGCGATTAGAAGCAGCTTTTGTCTGTTTCATGGATTAAGCGATTCTGAAAAGGAATCTTTAAACCGAATTAATAACTCGTCGGCGGAGTTAAAAAATTATTTTGACGATAATAATCATTATGAAAATATCTGCGGACTGTTTAATGATATTCACGACCATGGTCCAAGGAAAGTGGTTAATTATTTTTTCAATAATTCATCGAAAAAAATATTAAAATTTTTGAACGAAATCATTCCTTATGCCGCTATCGGAACAATTGCCGACGTAGTAACTATAACTAATGAGAATCACGCGATTGTAAAATACGGGGTTAAGTGTTTCGGGAACAGTTCGGAAATACCTCTGGCGAAGTTGAAACAGTATTGTTCACCGATAGATAGAGCAAAAGATATCGCGTGGAAAATTTGCCCGCTTTTAAATTCACCATGCAGATATGGGATGACATTTCTTACGGCGAATTTTTTTATATCGAATGATATCGCTGACAAGTCGCTTGACAAAATTTCAGAAATAAATCTTTCCAGAAAAAATGAAATCAGCAATATTCTTAATGACTTAGCATCACGGCATGATGACTTTATGCGACAAAATTTTATCCTGATAAAAAATATAAATATGGCGGATGGTCTAACTGGGCTGCTCGCTGGAAGACTTGCTGATAAATACAAGAAGCCTTCCATTGTTATGGTTCATAACCCTGTCAAGGATACATATAAGGGCTCCGGCAGATCTGTAAACGGTTTTGATTTTTTGAGCAGGGTAGAGGTGATTTCTTTACGATTTGAAAAATTCGGAGGTCACAAGCAGGCTTTCGGATTTACTATCAGCAGTAGTAACCTTCTGGAGTTTGAAAAATTTCTGGAAAGTGTTATATCTGCGGAAGACCTAATAGATCAGAAAAATTCCGATAACTTTGAAATTTCGATTGAAAATATTAATGATAAATTTTATGCTGATTACCAGTTGCTTGAACCTTTTGGCTATTGTAATGAGGAACCGGTTTTGATACTTAAAAATGTTGTAATAAAAAAGTTAAGCCTGTTTGGAAATCAGAATCAGCACACAAAAATATTGAGCGACAATAAAACAATTGAAATAATTTTATGGAACACGGCTTTAACGGACATCAGCGCGAAAAATATTGATATCGAATGCCGCATAGAGAAGAATTCCTATTCTGGAAAACTTAATCTGATTGTGAAAGACTATACAATAAGGAACTAATATGAATTTAACATCTGTAATCATTAAATCAAAAAAATACACAGTCTATAATAAGAAAATCTGCGGATTATATCCGCTTGAAAGAAACATCCGCTTATGCTGGCAGCTTGGCGCCAAACAAATATACCTGAATCTTTTTCCGGAAGAACTGCAGTTATATAACGAAAAAATTAAACCCGCGACTTCAAAACTTGATGGACTTTTTATTTCCACCGACCTTATCGAAGAGACGGATGACACTGACTCGCTATTCGATCAGCACCTTGAAATTGAGTCTAATGTTTTTATGCAGATGCATTACTTTGCAAACGAAGATAAATATTTTAAAAAGACTGGAAAGAAAATAATCCCAATTGTTAAAAGTGATCAGTTCCAGCTTTTTAGTGAATACGATTTTGACAATGCCGAACGAATAGCGATTAATCATATACGTTTGAGCGCCGGAGGTTTTATCGCGCGTTCAATAAACAAGAGAATATCAATACCTATAAGTAAAAGACTCGCGCCGACAGGTATCCATCCGAATTATCTGACAGTGATAAATTTCGTTCTAGGAATAATCGGCGGATCGTTGCTTTTTGTGAATACTTATTGGTCAATAATGATTGGATGTATACTGATGCAGGTTGTATCAATTTTTGACGGCTGTGACGGAGAAGTCGCTAAGATGACACTGAAGTTTTCGAAATTCGGAAGCACCTTTGATACTGTTAGTGATTATACCGCTGTTTTAATTTACGGCTTGGGTATTGCGTATTTATATTTTTATTACGCACCGACGATGCTTTTGAAGCTGATAGTAATTTTTCCGGGGCTTGGAGGTATAGCACTAGCTGTTTATGCCTGCGGAAAATATATAGTACGATATAGTAACTCGTCATCATTCAACGCGTACATGAAGGAATTTTTGCAGAAAATTCCTGTTAAGGATTACATGGTAACATTTTTGATCAAAATGGTATTTCTCACCAGAAAAGAATTTTATTCATTATTAATTTGTTTGGTAGGATTAACTGGAAAGATATTTCTGATAGCACCTTTTTACGCGATTGTGTGCCTCATCACAGGTGTGTTTCTTAATATCATAAATTATAAATATTTCAAACTGCTGCCTTTTAACGAGAAGGATGAAATGATTTATGTTTCCAAGAGGAAAGATTCATGAACAAACATATACTGCTTGTGGATTGTCCTGATTCAAAAGGGTTGATATGCAAAATTACCGGAGTGCTGTCCGCTCATCATGTTAACATCGAAAAAAACGGGGAGTATGTTGATCATTCCAGTAAAAAGTTTTTCATGCGGACAGAGTTTTCCGGTGCTTTTGATTCTGGACTTCTGCATGATGATTTGCTGAAAACGCTGCCTCCTGATACAAATATTAAACTTACAGGCAAAACCAAGAAGAATATAATAATATTGGCTTCGAAGGAACATCATTGTCTTAGCGATATTCTTATACGTAATCACTATAATGAGATTAATGCTAATATACTCGCGGTCATCAGCAATCACGAGAACCTGCGGCCTTTTACCGAAAATATGGCAGTTCCGTATCATTACATTTCGCATGAAAACATTTCCAGAGAAGATCATGAGAATAAAATTCTGCAGCAGATTAATCAGTACTGTCCAGACTATATTGTACTAGCGAAATATATGCGGATATTAAGTCCGGTTTTTGTTAATACATTTCCCAATAAAATTATTAATATACATCATTCGTTTTTACCGGCATTTGTCGGTGCGAATCCTTATAAACAGGCGTTTGACCGTGGTGTGAAAATTATCGGAGCGACCGCACACTTCGTAAATGAAAATCTCGACGAAGGTCCGATAATTTCTCAGAACGTAATCAACATAGATCATACGCAGACTGTTGACGAGATTATTCGTGCAGGCCGCGATGTAGAGAAGGTTGTGTTGTCCAACGCTATCAGGCTTGTCTTTGATCAAAAGGTAATGGTCAACGGGAACAAGACTATTATTTTTGATTAGGCGTTTGTGAATAACGTTGTGACTAATCCACAGCAATGTCCTCTTTGTTCGGGCGACAGTATACTTTTTAATCAATATAAAGATAGAGTCTTTTATCGATGCTGTAAATGTATGTCGGTGTATTTGTCGCCGGAAAATTATCTATCAGTGTCGGCAGAAAAAGAGCGTTATGAGCAACACAACAATAATGTTGATGACGAAGGTTATCGTAAATTTGTTTCGCCGCTGGTGAACGCTGTATTGTCCAAATACAACTGCAGTTCGATTGGGCTGGACTTTGGAGCCGGCACAGGACCTGTTACCACGAAAATACTTTCAGAGAAAAATTATTCGATAAAACTTTATGATCCGTTTTTTCGTAATGATTCCGCAGTTTTAGAATCTTCTTACGATTTTATAATATGCTGTGAGGTGATGGAACATTTTAAATATCCGTCGAAAGAATTTTCATTGCTGAATAATCTGCTGAATACCGGCGGAACATTATTTTGCATGACAAATTTGTTAAACGAAAAAATTGATTTTGATAAATGGTATTATAAAAACGATAAAACGCATGTGTTCTTTTATAGTGCTGATGCCATAAAATATATTTCAAAGAACTATGGTTTTTTATCGTTTCTTATCGATGGCGGATTGATTATTTTTTCGAAATAAGTAATAACACTCACGTAATCACCCCTAAAAGTGAATAAGCCTCGCAAGGTAAGAATTATTCACTATACTGTAAACCGTAACTTACGACGATTTTCCCGTAGGTTCCGTCGTTTTTTATTGCTTTCAGGTTTTCGTTAAACGGCACGATGGCTGATAAAGCTTTTTCGGATTTTTTTGAGAAGACTATATAAACTTTGTCTTTTAATATAGGAGGATTCACTATTCCTATTTTGTCTTTATAGTCGATCATTGTCGTGTTTAAAGTGTAATTCACGGATACCGATGTTTCAGCAAAATATGTTATTCTGTCAGCCGACAGTTTTTTAATATTAGTTTCGATATCGGTGGACTCTTCAATAGTGATTCCATTTGCGGTAAAAGTATCTTTCAAAAACGAACCGCGCATAATACCTATTTTAGCTGGAGCCAGTTTTTCAACAGTTTCAAATTTTGCAGTTTTCGCTTTATCCAATTTTGTAAATAATACAATATTATTCATCCATAAAATTTCAGGGTATTCAAAATATTGTGTTCTCTCTTCAGTATAACTTGCACCGATTAATGCGTCAGCATCGCCAATTTTTGTCATTTCTACAGCTCTTGCCCATGGGAAAAATTTTACTATAGGATTATATCCAGCTCTTTTAAGAGTTTCCACCGAAAGTTCTGTTAAAAACCCTTTTTTTGACATTTTTTCACTAGTGTATGGTTCCCACTCAGTTGCAACAATCAGTAATGTTTTAGGGTCATTTTTATCATATACAGAATTAACTTCAGTGTTTTCATTTTCAGTATATATCTTTTCAGCATTGTCTTTTTTGGAGCAGGATGACATTAAAAAACATGAAAATAATGATAGTAATGATACCATTAGTAGAAGTTTTTTCATAGATATACCCCCATTATTTGTATTTTGTGATAATTTGTAGTATAATGTTATACAATCGCCGGTAACAAAAAAGTACTACATAATCACATATGTGATATATTACTGTAGTTGTTATTATAAGTCAACAATTATATGAATTAGTTCATAAATAATTTATAAGAATGGTCTCTGGCACCATTTTTTAGTAAAAAAATGGTGCCAGAGACCGAAAAATTCTCAAAAAAAAACCCCTCGAAGGAGGGGTTTTTTTTTGTTACATATTCATGTGATGATCCTTACTTTGCCAACCAAATGTTGGGGCTTTCCAATAGTTTTTTCTTTGGAAAAACCAATCATCAGAGGTATTCATTGTACGATTAATATTGTTGTTCCATTTATCCATTTCAAACCATTGGAAGTTACTTTCACTTCCCCGGTAACTATTAAGTCGGTTATAAAGTGCTCCTGTTTGAGATCGTGCTGAAACAAAACATTCCTCACTGCGAGATTTGTTCGCAGTATCATCGTTATTATCAATTGTATTAAATATTGAACTGGTATCATCTTGCGCACGATAGATGCTTCGGAAAAACCATGCTGGTGCTTCGCCATGTAGTTCTCCGCTTAATCGTGGTGTTGTATCTCCGGTTTTTATGTATCCATTATCACAGGTGCCTAAATAGAACTTAACATAATTAGTCTTTTTGTAGAAATCGTCATTTGTGTCATTATAAGTGGCAGTAGTTTGTGTTAATGCTGAAGTTTTATACCACTGAACAGGAATGCCGATACTGTTTCTAATATAACTATGAAATACATCTGAATAAGTTCGAACTGATTCACCCGAAACATAGGAATAAATGTTGTCATTGTTATTACCCCAGAAAGGATCCAACAGGTCGATTCTTGTAGGAATTCTATTTTCCGGGAATGCCGAATTATTCGCCTCTCTTCGAGCAATAATTTTTTGTGCGCCGTTAGTAACAACATTATTACCAAGAGAATGTCCTGCAAAAATAACCTCTGTAGGGTTAAAACCAGCCGGCATTGAATCTATAACTTCCTGTGCAAAAATCATTCCTACTGAAGCTGAACGAGTTGCATCTGCCATAGCATTACCAATGTTAGCATCAGCACCTATTTCTTCAGAAAACATTGTCATCAATCTTGCCCCAGCAACATCAGAGCTATTTGTTATCGGATACCATATTTTTTTTTCAGCAGAACCTGGCATGTCTACACCAGCAAGTGTTCGAGCACCCTGTGCCATTTTATTCCAGTGAAAAAATCCCACATTATATCCCTCCGCTTGCCACTTGCTAACAAACCATTCTTTTGCTTCGTTGTTGCCATCGGTTGAATTCCATGATGCATAATCAGTTGTGTTATCATTCGTTCGGTACCAGCCCCGATAAACAGGAATTTCATAATAACCTGTTTTTTGCCATCCATGTGAATAAACAATAACTTTAGTTTTAGTTTCATCTAAGTTTTTGTATCTTGAATCGGTAAGTTCATTTTTTGCACCTGCTTCATCAGTATCGAACCATTTAATTCCATGTTTCTGATACCACTTAATACCTAAAGTATTGTCCTGTCCCCAACCCTCGTAATGTTCATATACTTCAATAGGATAGCTTCTGTAATTTACCGGCATATCACTGGTTAAAGCGGTAGTGCCATGGTCGAGTGCTTTAACTTCGTGACCTTTTAAAGAAACAGTTCCTTCATAATTAAAAGCTGAAACAGTGTCAGATTCAAAACTTCGCAAATAATTATCTGCATTGCGGTATCCGATAGTACCTCCTGCACTAACTCTAAAACGAACAACAGTTCTGAATGCTTTGGTATTAAGTTCACCGGTTTTAGTAGTATTGTTTATTTCAGAATAATGCTCTTTTGTTCCAATATGGTTAGTTTCATCCCAGGGATTACATATTTGATAATAAGCCCTGCCTGAAACTGCGGCGATAGATTTATAAAAATAATCTCCATCAGTGCCGTCTCCATTTGCATTGAAACGTGTAATATTGTTGTTACTTTTCCATTGAGCATTGTAAAAAGGATCAATATTTATTATAGATAGCGACTGGCCGGTGATAGACTGAAGTTTTGCAGGTTCAGT
>CAYLTM010000017.1:7015-15644 GCA_964386495.1 uncultured Leptospirales bacterium | reverse complement strand
TCCGGCTGTGATTTCCAAGGCCAATCAGTTGAATTGGCTATCCAGTATACGGTATTAATTGTTTCTCGATAAGGCTTGTCTTTTTCCCCATACTGAACATTAAAATACACCTTCACATTGTCAGCCGGTGTTTCATTGTTTGTAAAGAAATCTTTTTTAGTTACATCAACCTGCACAACAGGTTCGTTCTTTGTCCAAAGATATGGTGTGATTACCGGACGATTCCACATGTCGATTGCTTTTGTGATAAGTTTCGGATACACCACATAAATGTCCGCCGTATTTTTCACATTCTGGTTAATAACCAGATCTGTATTATCGCCGCCGGCAGGATCTGATATGTATGGACTACCTTCTATTTTAAGAAAATACTTTGTTCTGTATCCAACACCGCCGAGAAAATTTCTGCCGCTTGCGTTGAAGTCGATGACGTCCCAAGAAGCAGTCTGGTTTCCGGCTACAACCTGAGCCAGAACATCCTGTCTGTTCAGCACAGTCGGCAATGCAAAAATAGTTGTATAATCTCCAGAATTTCCAATACCAGCATCAGTAACTTTTTCTGTCCGGTAATTAGAATTTTTATAAATTGTAAATGTTTCACCGCAACCTGGAGTATATTTCACATATCCCGCCAGCCCATCCGCGGAACGGGTGAAATGATCTACAGCATTAGGTGTAACTACGGTCGACCCATCTTTAACATAAACTTCGAATCGGTTATTATAAGCATTGTAATCGATTTTATAAATATTTTCATCAGACAAGGAATCCTGTCTTGCTGCTTTATAATCACCACTGCCGTCAGTTGTAAAATATTTTGCACGGATTTTATATTCTGTAACAGAACCTCTAGTTGTACTCAAAACTGGTTTAGAAGATGGATTATATAGAGTTGAATTATAATCAGGTTCCGTTCCATTTGTAGTGTAACGGATTTCCCCTTCACTAAGTGGCAACGTTGTAGTGAATGTAACGGTCTGATTCCAGTTATAGGTATTTGCTGTCGCACATTCTCCAGGTTGTTTAGTTGAACTTTGGCTAATTGAAATTTTCACACCAGTATCTGCCGCTGCAACAGTAATTCCGCTTGAACTATTTGCCGGATTGGAATAAGAGTATTCACCATTACCGTTATTATAAACCGCATATACGCTGAAATAATATGTTCCTGTCGGAGCGTTTTCCCTCAATACAGAATTTGATCTATAATTATCGCTTGGCCCTTTTAGAACTGTTCCGCTTCCTTTAATTGATGCGGCCTGGCTTACTGTAGAATAATATATTTCTATTCTATCATTGTCGGTAAATAATGACGGTTTAGAATAACTCACTGTAAGATTCGCGGGCGCGTCGGCCTTATCTCTTCTTAAAGTAATCCCTGTAACCGGATTTGAAGAAGGAGTAACGCATGGAACCCCCGGTTCATAAGCCGGATCGGAAAGATTTCCCGCATCATCAATAACATAAAACGCATATGAGTATTCACCGTCGCCTAAATTTGCCAACTTGAAAGCCGGTTTAGCGGGATCACTTAAATCTAAACTGTAAGTATAGCCTGTTCCTGAAGTTCCGCTTAATACACCTGACTGAATACCGCTTCCGGCAAACGGATGAGGATTCGTCGGAGTTCCAAGAGTACCAATTGTCGGCGATATAAATCCCCAGTACTGTATGGTGAACTGCTCAACACCTTCAGTTGCAAAAGTCGGTGAAACATCACCTGGAGCTTTTAAAATAACAACTTTCCCGTTTGGCGGAAAAGTACCGGTTGGAAAGTTAAGCCATGTAATTCCAACATTACCATTAATAGACTCAATTTTAACATCAGCTTCATTTGTTGCAAATACATTGGCAGGTTTTTCAGAAACGCCCGGGGTTGAAGCAACAGCATTTACAGCACCGGAACTTATATGGCTTCCATCCCACGCTGAACCAGCGGGTTTATCATATTCATACTGCACAAGGTAATGATAGCCGACATTTTTTTCAACACTTGTATCCTGCCAACGATTATTCGGATCTGAAGTAAAAGGAGCAATCGTATGTTTTAACACTGCTCCCGAAATATCATCATTAACAAACGGTGTTAACTGCCGGTATATTTTGATTCGATCTGGAACGGGGTTCGGATCTGACGGATTTCTCCACCTAACAGTAATATAATTATCAACGGAATCCTTTCCAGAGGCAAAAAGGTTAAGGTTGTCTGGTTTAGCGAAGAACATCGATGACCCATCCAATTTAACACCGGAACTCCACGCAAAATCATTGTCAGTTGTATTCTCAGGGGTTTTGTCATACTTGTAGCGGACTATATAGCTGTAAGCTGTCCCATCAGGTAAAGTGCCAGTAACATTTGACCAATTCCCCCCAGAATATGTCATATAATTTCCACTATCAACAAAAGCTGTATCCGATAAATTTAATCCGGCAGGTATTGTAGGGTTCAACGACGAATCGGCAATTTTTACAGCACCGCTGCTTGCTCCAAAGCCATCATCATTTATTACAAATCCTGAAGCAGATCCGCGCCAGATTTCATATCCGATAAGACCTTCAGGCTTAGGATCCGGCATTCCTGGTAAATTTATTGTTAAAGATCGCGGTTTACTCGGAGCATCCACAGAGATTTGTGCCGCATTCGGGTTTTGCCACACTTTGGCTGGCGGTTGAGGAGAAGGATTATCTATACTGGTAGAAACGGTATTAGTTATATTAGAATTTGCAGTTCCACCAGTAGAAGCCGTCTGTCCGGTATCCGAAGTAGTCGAAGGAGAATCAGCCGGGAGTTCTGTACCTACCGACTGCAACTCACTTTCTGATGATCCACCGCCGCCGCCGCAATTAATAATAAAAGGCAAAATAATTAAGATAGAAAGAATAATTTTTTTTGTATTGTTCATGGATGTCCCCCTCCATAAATTTATTGTCGAAAACGACAGATAACTATATAATAATAATCACAAGTTTTTAAAAGTAAAGAAAATTTTTTAATATAAAACAATAAATTTCTTAACAAATCTCAAAATATGTTTATAAACGAATTATTTTACTAATGAAAATTTGTAATTAATAACTTCCATAAATAACTTTTGTTGATCCGGTGAAAGTTTTTTCTCAGCGGGACCAAGCGGACTATCTTCAAGAGCGGAATGATGGTGATCACTGCCAATTGTGCCTAAAAATGATAATTCCTCTGGTGTAAGTAAAACAGTTTTGTCACCTTTTGTTAGCACCATGTAATCTCTGTTATGATGACCTTCGTAAGGATTTTTTGTCGATTTAAAATCCACTTCACCTTCGCAATGGCAGATACCAGTAATATCACCCATCTGAAAAATATACAATTTTGTTCCTCGGATAGCTGCAATGCTTGTTTTTGTGTTAAGGATAATTTGATCATTTTTTGAAAGTTTTTTATTAACCCGCAACCAGATATTACCATTAACAAGATTATAATTGGAAACAGTTTTCATTTCAAATCGAGTGTTTTCTTTGATTTCAATATCGGCAGTTGAATTATTGATTGAAACTATTACTATGGAAGATGATCCAGTCTCAATAATATCGCCATTAGAAAATGCATCACCATTTTTAAGATTGCTTTTGGTATTATTTCTTTCGATCACCGCATTTCCTACAACCCGCGAAACTATACCGCCATCAATATTACTATCCTTTTTACAGGAAAAATGAAATGAAGAAATAATAATAACCATAGAGATAATTAAATGTGGTTTCATAAAAACTCCTAATGAAAATTTAACTTTCTGCAATTATTAATAATTATATAAATTCTGGATATATATATTCTTGAAAATTTCATTTTTTTACTTATGTAGTTGTTTATTAAATAGTCTATCAGCCGGACAGCCAAGGTCGCGTTGCCTGCAGAATTTACATACCAATGTACCGCGGATATATCCATTTCCGGCAGTAATTAAAAGGATAAGTAAAAGAATGGCAAAAAGAATTATCACATTAAAATGAATAATCAATAATACTAAACCTGCAATTACTGGAATAATGAAAATCAGTATGTCGGGAATCATATTCTTCCATGTCATTTGGAGATTACAAAATCTGGAATTATTCCCTTTTTTAAAAAACCATGAGCTGATTTTCCCTTTTCCAAATCCGCATATTTTACCCCAGTAAAAACAATCCCTGCAATGATTGCGGATTAGTCGGATTTCTAGAAACATAATATAGAACAAATATATTATGGGAAGGATCCGGTTAGTCTTTGATAATATGAAAAACCCCAATCCATAAATCATCGCTGATAGAATGTTGGAAAGAAATAATGTTAATAGCGAATAACTTTGATACTTTGGAAAGTCATTATTCATGTTGATTTTTCTGATTAGTAGTATTATTTTATGACCATTCATAAGAGTAGTCTTGGATGATTGTCAATATAAAATCACATATGTGATTTTATATTGAAGTTTAATAACATTTCAAGAGAAAGCTGATAATAATTCATGGCAATGGTCTAGATTTGAATTTTTTCCGATATTTTTAAACAAATTTTTTCAACTTTGAAAATTGCATCGTATTAATATATAGAGGGTTCTTTTTCAGAACTTCTTAAATATTATTTCGAGGTTATTACATGGAAAATACTCATAATTTTCATTTCGTTTTTACTAATGAATTGTCAGAAAATCTAAAGAAGTTTATTCGTCACATGAAATTTTCCAGATCGGAGGGTGTTGATTGTATTTTATGTTTATTAAAACATGAGTTTCAGAATAAATTGAAATTGCATGAAGAAAATAATAGTCATTACTTATATGTCGGAGCTGAAAAAGATATTTGGGCTGAGATTTCCGAGGGTAACTACCGCTGGGTGAAGCAGTTTCATGATATGTCTAATACTTTTTCTATGGCTCAGATTGTTAGGAAGTGTCTTGTTTTGTTTTTCAATATGGTTGATGATTTAGGTTCTTATGCGGCTGCATTTGAATACTTTCATAAGTGTTCTTATAATATTAAAAAATTGATAAAAAATGCAAACTTACGATTTTATGATCGATTGAAATCACATATGTGTAATAAAAGTGGGAAGATTATCCCTCAAGTCTTTGTAATCGATGAAAATTATCATCTTTTAGATGAAAAATTACTAGAATAAATTTCAATAATATTTAAAAAACATTAAATATCCCTAATATGCCTCTTCCCAGTTGTCGCCAAACATTATTTCCGTGAAAATGCACATTTTCTCTATCGTTACAGGCGGACTGATAACTCTATTGTTAAATGTTAAATGTTAATATGCTATCATAGCTTCCTTTATTTTTTGCAGTATAACTAAAAAATATTTTAATTTTATGAATTTATCTCTATTTGTTTAAATACAATTTTGAATTCAGGGTATATGTCAGGCGACAGTTCAATATACCTGCCCCAGCTTTGACTTGATTCTAATGTAGCAACAGAATCAAAAATAACCTTGCCACACGGGGCAGATTTCATCTAATAAAGCTAAAAAAAGCTTTACATAATTATGAATGTATTGTATTATTTTGTAATTAATTTAATATTTTATAGGAGGATTCTTAATGAAAAAACTATTTACTGTGATTTTTGTTTTATTGCTTATGAATATTTACTGTAAAAAAACTGAAACACCTGTTGAAATTAAAACAGAGAATAAAGAACAATCCGCCGCTGTTGTTGATGCCGATACAATTGTACTTACAACTCTTGAATGGGAACCATACATAGGAGAAAGTATCAAAGGTAAAGGTTATGTTTATCAAATAGTTGAAGAGGCTTTTAAGAAAGTTGGTAAAAAAGTTGTTATTAAATTTTATCCTTGGTCACGAACAGTTCAGATGTCTCAAGATGGGGATGTTGACGGTCACTTTCCAGAATGGTATGGAGATAGTCGATTAGATAATTGGATTTTCTCAGACAGTTTTCCCGGTGGACCAATGGGTCTGTATAAGAGAATTGGCGATAATATAAAGTTTTCAGTTGACCCGCAAAAAGATCCGGAAAAGGCACTTAGAGCTCTTAAAAATTATAAATTCGGAGCAACTCGCGAATATATAAATACTGCTGAGTTTGATAGAGCTGCTGGTTTAAATATTCCAGAGTCTTTGAGTGCTGATGAAAAAAAAGCACTCGAAGCCCAAAAATATCTACAGGTTGAATTAGCGGATAGTGATGAAGTCAGCTTAAAAAAACTTTTCGGGAAACGACTTGATTTAATTGTAATAGATCAATATGTTGCTAAATCACTTATTGTTCAAAAATATCCGCATTATCTTGATTCTTTGGAGTTTATGAATCCACCGCTTGAAATCAAACCTTTATATATTTGTTTTTCTAAAAAAACTCCCAATTATCAGGAAAAATGTGATCTTTTTAACAAGGGACTATCCATGATAAAAGCAGACGGGTCTTTGGACAAAATTATGAGAGACAATGGTTTTTAATATCGAGATAACGATGGGTGATTATTTCACTCACCGTCCTCTCACACCACCGTGCATACCTTTCGGTACACGGTGGTTCATAAGAAATTTATTAAATCAGAAAACAACCTGCCATTTTGTCCGTAAAGTGGGATGATTATTCCACAAGTTTTTCTTATCGATGATAATTACCATCTTGTTGATGAAAAATTGCTGGAATAAATTGACGAATCAATTATAAGGAAAAAGAATAACATAAATCCCACATTATAAAAAAAGAGTAAAAAAAAAATACACGAAATAATTCTTGACGGAAAATCAGAAATAATACAAATTGCACTATATTATTAGGAGGCAATAGATGTGTAACTACAACTTGAAATTACTTGCCATTGTTATGATACTATTCGTTTTCAACTGCTCTAAGGAAAAATCAGTTGCCGTTGAAGATATTAATCTGAATAATAAAACTAATACATCGAATGTCATACGTATTGTCGCGGATTTATGGGAACCATATTCTTCAACAGAAAAAACCGGCAAGCCGGGTTATGTTATTGAGATTTTGCAAGTAATACTAGATAGGTCAGGTATTGAATCAGATTATATGGTTGTACCATTTACAAGAGGGATAGAAGGTGTTAAAGCTGGAACATATGATATTTTAGCCGGACTTTACATTGATGATGCCCCTGGTCTTATATTTCCAAAAAAAACGATTGGGATAAGTGTTAATAAATGTTTCGTGAAAAAAGGTGATAAATGGAAATATGTCAAGGGTCCAAACTCAATGAATGGTAGAATTCTTGGTGTCATTCAGGATTACACCTATGCAGAACTCGATGAATATGTGGAAAAAAACAAAGATAATTCAAACGTTGTACAAATAATGACCGGTGCAGATCCGCTTGTAAGTAATTTAAAAAAACTTATTGCTGGCAGAATAAATGTAACGGCTGAAGATGAACAGGTTGTAAAAAGCACTTTATCTCTACTAGGTAAAGAATACTCAAACAGTATTCAAGAGGCGGGAATTGTGGGTGATCCATATCCTGTTTATGTCGCCTTTTCTCCGGCACCGGAAAAAAAAGAATTAACTATAAAGCTTTCATCAATTTTCGATAATGGTATCGTAGAAATGCGTAAATCAGGAGAATTAAAAAAAATTCTGGACACATATGGTCTTAAAGATTGGGAATAGCTGTTTCCCTAATGCGCCTCTTCCCAGTTGTCGCCGAACTTGTTTTCCGCGATCATCGGGATATCGAGTGTTATCGCGTTTTCCATTTTTTCGCGTACGAGGGATGACAGCTCATCCATTTCACATATGTGTGCTTCAAAGACAAGTTCGTCGTGAACCTGCATAATCATTCTGGATTTCATTTGTGCTGATTTCATTGCCTGTGAAATATTTATCATCGCGATTTTTATCATGTCGGCGGACGTACCTTGTATCGGAGTGTTGATCGCGATTCGTTCAGCACCTTCTCTGCGGAACGAAACATCAGAATTAATATCGACTATCGGGCGTTTCCTGCCAAGCAGCGTTTCCACATATGTGTTTTTTTTCGCGAACTTAATGGTGTCTTCCATGTAATTTTTGAAACCAGGGTAAGTCTCAAAATATTTGTCTATGAAGATCTTCGCCTGACTAACCGAAATGTCCACCTGCTGCGAAAGACCATAGGGCGAAACGCCGTATATGGTAGAAAAGTTGATCACCTTCGCTTGACGGCGCATATCTTTAGTAACATCATCAAGCGGCACGCCGAACACCGACGAAGCGGTCAGAGTATGGATGTCGATCCCGTTGATAAACGCGTTCTTCATAGCGGTATCATTGCACATAGCCGCCGCTATGCGAAGCTCTATCTGTGAATAGTCCGCCGCCATTATTTTAAAACCTTTTTCGGGAATAAATGCACGGCGGATTTTTCTGCCGAAGTCATCCTTCACCGGAATATTCTGAAGATTCGGGTCGGATGATGATAGCCGTCCTGTTGCCGCGACCGTCTGATTATACGATGTGTGTATTCGTCCGGTTTTACGGTTAATCAGTGTCGGTAATGTTTCGATGTAAGTGTTCTGTAGTTTTGTTATTGTCCGGTAAAGTATGAGTTTTTCAATTACAGGGTGATGACCTTTGAGTTCTTCGAGAACAGTAAAGTTGAAGAAGCCCTGGCGTCGCTTTTGTCGGC
>CAYLTM010000017.1:0-7005 GCA_964386495.1 uncultured Leptospirales bacterium | reverse complement strand
TTTTTTTCTGTGTCTTTAGACCAAGCTCATTGAAAAGAAGCGAGCTTAATTCCTTTGTCGAGTTTATATTGAATCGTCGTCCCGCAGTTGAATAAATCTCTTCAGCGGTAGTGTCGATCAATTTCTGATTTTCAATTTTAAGACTGTTCAGATATACAGTATCAAGTTTTACACCTGTTATCTCCATATCAGCGAGAACCGACAACAACGGCATTTCCATGTCATACATAATTTTCGCGCGTTCGTTGTTTTCTCTTATCGGTTTTAAGTGATTATGCAGCCTCAATGTAATATCGGTATCTTCCGCCGCGTAATGTGTCAGCGTCTCAATGTCCACCTGCCTGATATCGATAGCGTTTTTCCCTTTGCCGACCAGTTCATCATAGGTCATGGTCTTGTAGTTTAGATACTGCATAGCCATGTCGTCCATATTATGACGACGTTCATTCGGGTTTATCAGATACGACGCGATCATTGTATCAAAGTAAATGCCCTTCAGGGTGATTCCTTCATTGAAAAAGATTATGTAATCGTACTTAATGTTCTGTCCGATTTTACGAATAGTCTCATTTTCGAGAATGGGCTTAATTTTTTCAAGAACCTCAACCTTGTCAAGGGTTGCGAAATCACCCCCGAATAATGAAGCGTTGGCGACCGGTATATACCAGCCTTCTCCTTCGTTCACGGAAAATGACATGCCGACAATTTCCGCTTCCATGGGATTCACGCCGGTCGTCTCAGTGTCCACAGATATTTTTTCTGATGCTGTCAGTACAGCTATGAGCGAATCAAGCTGGTCGATATTATTCACGGTAATATAATTTGCCGTCAGTGCAGGCGTATCGTTTTTTTCTGTTGAAAATTCATCCGCTATTGACCGGATTTCCATCTCGCTGAAATAGTTTTTTGCTTTGCTTTGGTCGATCCCTTCGAAAATCGCTTTGTTAATATCAAATGTGAGAGATTCATCCGTACGGATTGTAAAAAGTTCCCGCGATAATAATCCTTCATCACGATGCGTTTCAAAAAGCTCACGCTGTTTAGCTGTCAGTTTGTCAAGATTCTGGTAAATATTGTCGAGCGAGCCAAAGTCGTTAAGAAGCTTCACCGCGGTTTTTTCACCGATGCCCTTTATGCCGGGGATATTATCTGCGGTATCTCCTACCATAGCGTAGTAATCAATGACCTGGCTTTTTTTAATTCCGAGTTTTTCAACAACTGCCGCTTCATCGATCATTAAATATTCGCTGATGCCTTTGCTGTTCGCGTATATTATTACATTGTCGTTAATCAACTGGTATGCGTCCTTGTCTCCGGTCACGAGAACAACCTGCATTTGTGGTGATGCGTATTTCTTCGACAGCGAACCCATTACGTCATCCGCCTCGATGCCTTCCTGAATAATGATAGGAATTTCAAGAGTGGTCAGCATATTTTTAATTTCTTCAATTTGCGTTCTTAATTCATCCGGCATTTTTTGTCGGTTGGCTTTGTAGTCATCAAACATCTGAAATCGGAAGGACTTTTCCTTTGGGTCGAATGCCACAGCGAGATAATCGGGTGATTGATCCTTTACAAGTTTAAGCAGCATTTTCGCGAAACCGTAAACCGCGGAGATATTCTGTCCCTTCGAATTGGTCAGCGGATTTTTTATAAACGCGAAATATGCCCTGTAGCAAAGCGCGTGCCCGTCGATGATGAAAAACTTTTTCATGTGTAATCCTTTAATAATTCTGTAATAATCATTTTAAGTTCAGGTAAATGTAGTTTAATAACATCTGTTATAATTCTTCTGTCAAAGGTTTCATAACCATGGACTATTCTATTTTTTAAACCGATTATTTTAGCTGAAGGGATTTTTTCAATTATTGTAGGATCTGTAATTTTGTTTACAGTTTCACCTATTTGAATTATGCACATCATTATTGCATATTCACCTTCTTTATCTGATAAAGCACTCTCAAGACCTTTGTGATTTTCAACTATCAGAAAAACATCTTCGATATAGTTTACTATCTGCTCAAGTTTTGCAAAATTTCCTTTCTTAAACATATGTGACTTCGGGAAGAATGTTTTTTTTTGCAACATTATTCATAGCATTTTTATTCACAAGATCAGGTTTGATTCCGAGTTCGTTATTAAATTGCGATTCTATTTCATCAAGCATCGGAATTATATCCCAACCGGGGTATTTGTTATAAAAGTCATCGGTTAATTCGTACAAAATATCTATATCACTTTCTTTGTTTTCTTCATTCCTCCCATATGAACCGAAAACACCAAGAATAATGAAACCTTCATTTTCACGGGACTTTTTGATATTCTTGATTTTCTCAATAAGGTTATTATCCATAGATTCCTCTTCACAAACTTCTATCTTGTCGGGAAAGTGCCTGACCTATTGCCGTGGTAATTTTGTACTGTTTCAGTATTTTCATTGTATATCATCATTTTTTACAACGAAAAACACTAAAAACACGAAAAGATTCACGTTATTCATTTTCGTGCCTTTCGTGCTTTTCGTTGTTTATATTTTCATCTTTTTCATATAAAATAATTATCTCTACTTTTTTACCGATGAATTGTTAAACTTCAGCTATTCTTTAATATTCACCGTGTCATCAGCGCTCATTCCGTTGACAAGCGGGTAATACATTAGACCAGCTTTCGCTGGAAGAACTTTATAGCTTCCAGGTATGTCGGCTCGTAAAAAATATCTCACAGTCAAAGAATCACCCCTGCCGAAAAACACTGTTCTGTCATCATAAATCATTTTCCGGAAATATTCCATTGGAACATCCTTGGAATAATACTGGTCGTCGTTACGGACAACGGAGAATCCTGAAGGTGTTGTGTCCTCAATAATAAAATATGAATCTTTTGATTTGTTTTTGCTGATCTCTAGTTCGACCATAACGAGATCGCCGATTTTAAAATTATTTGTAGAGTCGGTATTGAGTTTTCCATCGGAGCCGACATTGACTTTGTAGTAGTTTCTGCTGACCGTCGTTCCGTTGTCAATACTCTTGAAGCTTTCGCTTGTATCAAGGCATGCCATGACAATTGACGCGTAAACTTTTTCACCGCTTTTCTTTTCAAACGATATTGTATTTTTTCCGGACACTATAGAACCCGTTGATAGGTCAAATGAAGCCTTTCCTTTTAGAACCGCGTCCGGTGACGCTGTGAAAGTTCCAGCATCCTGACCATTTACCGAAACAGCAATTTCCGACGCGGTCTCTTTTTTCTGAGCCTTCGCGAGATACTCGCTGATTGCAAGAACCGCTTCAGCCGTGTCACGGGAATTTTTCCACGCGATTCCCGAACGGCTTCTAATTAGAAGTTCCGACAGAACTTCCTGGTCTTCCATATATTCGTTCAACCTTGCGGCGCATAACAGAAGAGCCGACGCGCATTCCACATCATCTGTTTCCCATGACGCGGATTTGTCCTCAAGATAATCTTTTTTCATGTAACCGGAATCATCAATAGCGTCTTTGTAGATTTCTTTAGCTTCATCTATTCTACCGGAATTTACAAGTGTCACAGCCATCAGCGCTTTTGTATAAAGATTGAATGAAGATTTTTTCTCCAGGGCTTTATTCAGCATGGAGTCCTCAATTTTTCCAGCCTCTGAAAGACAGCCAAGAATATAAACCCTTGTGAAATCATCCGGATTCTGATAAGCGATGTAATCATATAAAAATCTTCTCGCGTTGACCATGACATCATCGTCGCTCTTACCATTGATTTTTTTGCATATTGCCATGCCCTTGTAGACGAATGCCGTCATTTTCGCGTCAGAATCTTTTTCTGAAAACCAGCCGAAACCGCCGTCCGGTTTCTGATGGCTGCGTATAAGATTGATACCTGCGGCTGTCATCTTTGGAAGTTTTTCGTCGAGTTCAGGTGATATGTAGCCGACTTTCTTAGCTGCAAGAAGCGGCATGAACCTGCTCATGGTCTGTTCGATACAGCCGTATGGATAGTCCGCCAGATATGAAAGTGATTCGCGTACTGCTGATCCTCTTCCCGGCGACAGGAGCATTTCCAGTTTAACATTTTTATATTTATCCGATACGGGAATTTCAACCGACGTGCTACCGTCAATCAGAGCGGTGTAGTTATTCGAAATATTCACGCCGTAATTTTTCGCCGGAAGTTTCAGAGATTCAGCGTCTGATAACGAACCCGCTGTTCCTTTGAATACAACTGTTAGAGAATCCTGCTTCATGTCCTTCTCAGTTTTAATTTTAAAATATACGGTCTTGTTTTCATTAGCTTTCAGCGCCGTGGTTTTATTTGCTTCACCGGTTATAACGCCGCCCTTAACTTCAACAGCGACATTAGCGTCAAGCGCGTTGTTTGTTATATTGCGCAGGTTCGCCGAAACTATGAATTCCTCTCCTTTAATAATGTATGACGGGATTACACCTTTTACCATGAAATCTTTTTTTGCCGTAAACGCAGCCGTTGTCTGACCCACCTTAGTATCCGGGGTGATTGCGAGTGCGGTGATGCGCCATTTCGTCAAGTTGTCCGGCAGCAAAAATTTAAGAGATGCTTTGCCGGAAGCGTCTGTCATGACCTTTGCAGTCCAGTAAGCGGTGTCCTTGAATTTTTCCCTTGTTTCATCAAGCTCTTTTAGAACTGCGAGCGGAGGATTCTTTTTTTTGTTTAATGCCAGTTTAAGATTGGCTTCTTCAGCGTATCCGTAAAATTTGTATTCGCTGGAATATACTGAACCAACATTGTTTCTGCGCGGGCTGTAGAAATATGTAGACAGCTTAGGATTTTTATCCTCCTGTATTTGATAAACAGCTTCATCGACAACCGCGACAGAGACTTCCGCTGATTCTCCGCTGCCTTTATGGTTCATTGTGGAAAGATCGATAGTTACGGATTCACCGGGTTTGTAGACAGCTTTATCTGTTTTAAGATCGACTGTAAGAAACTTCTGAACAGGAGGCGCGACAATTTTTATTTCGTTTTTGAAAACTTCATTAGCCGCAAACTGAACAACCGAAACGGTAAAGTTCGGCATCATTTCTTCTTTAATTTTTACGGGATATTTCAAAGTGTTTCCATCAATTTTAACAACTTCAGTTTTGAAAATTCTGTCTCCTTCAATTGTTATTAAAAATACCGCACCGCTTGCCGGTGTTAAAATAAACAGCTCCGCAGTATCGCCTTCCTGATAGATGTCTTTATTCAGCGAGAGTGTCAGATTCTTAAAATTAGTTGTTATGGAATCCTCTTTTGATGATGCCCAAAGAGCGGTTGTGGAGATAGTCTCCTCGCCGGAATTATCCTCCGCGGAAAATTCAGCAATAAAGTGTCCTGACGAAGGTATTTTATATTTAAAAACCGTTGAACCTTTCTCGTCAGTTTTATTCTTCTCGGAATCGACCAGTTTACGTCCTGCCTCCTGTGAAATATTCCGGAAATCTCTCGTAAAAAATTCTGATTTGATTTTAATGCCGGAGACAGCTTCCTTTTTTTCTTCCGGTGTTAGAGTATTATCGAACGGCACCAGAGACACTTTGAATTCCGCTTTGTCGCCCGGACTATATAGGGCGTTTTCTTTTTCAACCTTAATGAAAAAAGCGCATCTGTTGACTGACAAACTTGTCGAGCCGCTGATTGTGGAATTTTCAGCGGTAGCAGAAGCTATAATAGTATAAACGTAATCATCGGTAATATTCTCCGGCTTAAACGAAAATTCGCCAGCGCCGTCGTCGTTGAGTTTTAACTTCTTTTCGAGAATTACCTCGCGCGGATTATTGTTATCAGATAAGCCCAGGTATTCTCCGGCATCCGCGAAAAACGGGAGCAATCCTACCGGCGAATAATAATATTTAGCACGGCGGAAGACCTTACAGTCAACTTCCATATTTGCAAGAGGTGCTCCATAGTGATACTTCGCGCTGATTTTCACAGGAATTGTCTGACTTCCCACATATGTGTTTTTGGGAACAGTCGCGGTTACAAGGAATGTCGGTTTTTTGTACGCTTCCACTGAAAACTCGGAGGAGTATTTCTTATTGTTGAAATTTAAAACGATTGTATAAACACCAAGCATAATATCAGGATCGTCGGGCAGATTAAATTCTCCGCTGAAGGATCCCTGATCTGACGAAATGGCTGCCGGCACACCCGACACAATGGTCTTTCCCTCAGGATTAAGAATCTCCACAGAACCTTGTCCGGACGCGACAGAATATTTGTCTGATGAAAAATTTCTTACAACACCTTTGAAGTAAACAGTATCAGCCGGACGGTACACCGGTCTATCTGTATATAAAAACGCTGTAATCCCGCCGACTCCAAAAAAAGATTTCGCGTAATAGTCCGGATCGGAAACAGCGCAGTTGCTTTCTTTTTTTACGATGACCAGACTTTTTTCCCTGGTCGGGTCATTAAATTTCACAAGGCCGTCATCATCAGTTTTGCCGGTGAAATACTGTTCGCCGGTTCTCTCGTCGATCATAATCACGTCCGCTGATTCTACCGCTTTTCCAGTATCCTTTTCCGCGACAAAGACTATAGTGTCTGACGATGACTGTTTAGTTACAAACGCTATATTAGATTTTATAATGACAGTGTAAGATAAAGCATTTCCGTTAACTGCCTCAATAAGATAAATACCATCGCCCGATACTGGAACCGGTACTCTGCTGAACGACCAGCCCTTGCTGTTCGATGGGATTGTGAAGGATCTTAGAAAAGGATATTCGGTAAGCACAGCTGGTTTTGCGGGTTTAAATTCTTCACTGTAAGCTTTGTGGGAATAATCCACTCCAAGCATTTTCTTGATGATTCGTCTCGTTTTAGGGTTAAGATCTTTTCTAGCGAAAGTGAGAAGATCCATTTTGAAATGCAGAAATGTCATTTTAAACAGTGCGACCGGGTCGGCAAAAGCTTCTTTGGTTTTCTCTTTTACAACTCGTTTATCAACAGCTTTTTTAAAAAGTTCTGACTCTCCAATTATTTCATTTTGTTGTT
>CAYLTM010000016.1:38602-40454 GCA_964386495.1 uncultured Leptospirales bacterium | reverse complement strand
GCGAGCTTGAAAAATACATTAATAAAAGGGAAAAGAAAAATCCGGGATTCAGGCAAGGAGTTGTTGAAGAATATGAGTCTTTGAAGATCGGTATGCAGATTAAGGAACTTCGTTCAAAAAGCGGGATGACTCAAGAAGAATTTGCAAAGAAACTCAAAACAACAAAAAGCGCAGTTTCGAGATTGGAAAATCATGCAGAAAGTGTGAGACTCTCAACATTGGAAAAGGTAGCATTCGTTTTTGGGAAGGAACTTGTTATAAATTTCAAGTGAAATTAAATCAATTTACTGCCAGATGTTCAGGGATTCTATTATATCAATCCGTCAATATATTCGGAAATTCGGATATGATGTAGAATATACCGGATTTAGTCTTGTTAAATGATGCGGCTGGCTGATGGATTCAAAGCTACAAAAATATTTTCAAACCGGCATAGCCGCCTGCAAGCTGCCCAATATTTTCAGTCTCATAAAATATTTTGTATTCCGGAACTGCTATTATATGCAGAAACGAACTAACGGCATAATCAAACTCAATTTTGATTGATGCTGAAGGTTGCACAAAATAGTCCATATTGAACTGATAACCCTTCGAGTTTTTTGTACCATCACTATCCCAGTCAATGATGTTTACAAACGCTCCGGCTCCAAAATATGTGTTTATTGAAAATCGTTTCGCGGGCTGAAAAATATTACCGATGAAAATTTCAGGCGTTGCTGATTTCATGCTGTTTATATATTTTCTTTTTGAAATGTATTTCATAAACTCGGCAGAAATATTCAATGATACATTTTTTATGATGAAATTATTTAAGTATAAATTTATTGAACCACCGTATCCATAACTCATAAACTCCCGTAAAGAACCAACTGGCTGAAAATATAAAACATTAGTTGAAAAACCAAACGACATAAAACGGCTATACATATCACCAGCCATGTCATTTTCTATCTGACGGATAATAGTTGTTATTGTATCTATAATTTCCTTATCACCATTAGCAGTTTCTGTGTACATACCATCTATTTGAGCGGTCTCTACATTAATAATCTTCACCTGAATATTATATATGTTGCCGTCGAGTTTATCAATTGAACCGATAATTATTTTGTCAATATTGGCTATTTTACCTATTTTTACTGCCTTAGTGTTGTCCGTTAAACCGGAATTCTGCAAACCCTGTTCCTGCATAATTGATTCAATTTCGGAACGGTCAACAAGGCTATAAACGTCCGTTTCAAAAAGTTTAGCTTCAAAAACACTACGAACAGTATTAGTTACAGCTTCGCTCGTTCCGCTACCTTTAAAATTTAGCACACCAGCTTTCGGCTTTTCTTTAGCATACAGCAGTGTTGATAAAGCCATAATTATTATTGTAAAAATAAATACTATTTTCATTTTGCCTCAGTTACCTTAGCAGAAATACCAGTTGCAATTTTCCCTGAAACAGCTTCGAGTTTAGCTTCAGAATTAACCGTTTCATTTGCCATATATACTATTTTATTTGTGAGCACGTCACGGAGTTTAACTGTAACTACAATGGTATCTCCAAGCTTAGCCAATTCGCCTGTAAGCTTATAACGAACTTTACCTGAACCCAGTTTTTGTTTTCTCAAATTTATACTTTTAGGAAATTTCGCTGAAATTTCACTGAATAGCATATCTGAAAAATCCGCTGCGGTTTCTGAATTATCATCATCTGTTGAGAATTTATAAACACCAATATCGTAAAGTTTTTGTTCAGTATTTTGATTATTGACTGTATCATTAATTTTCTTTTCATTGTCATTAGCATCGGCAGGTATAACTGTTTTTGTATTAAAACGAAGTGCTATATCTAACGAAGGTAGAT
>CAYLTM010000016.1:29446-38592 GCA_964386495.1 uncultured Leptospirales bacterium | reverse complement strand
TATAACCGGAAGTAATTTCAATATTTGCTGCGTCTGTATATTTTTTAAGGTTATCGTCTGCGGAATATAATTTTGTTTTTGATGGCAAATTATTTATATTACTACTGTTGTTCTCCACAGTATGCACATAAATGTATGTTTCCGATATGTCTTTAAATTCTTCCTTTTCCGGTTCAGTCATAGGACCAATTAATATTTCGTCTTTTGTAACAAATACTTTTTCACCAGGAAACACGCTTCTTGTTTCTCTACTACCATCTTTTCGTTTAACATCTACTTTTCCATCCGCCACCAAAACATGAACCCCTTCTGCTGCTGATTCAACAGAAAAAGTTGTTCCTCGAACAGCAACTATAACAGATTTCGTTTCTATGCGGTATTCATTATTTTTTTTGAGCTTTTTAAAGACCGAGCTTATTTTTCCATGTTCGAGATAAATAACATTTTGTTTATTATCAACATTTGACATTTTCAAAACAGTGTTTTGAAATATTTTAATAACATTAAATTTTCCCGCAATAAATACAGCAGATTTTTCACCCGTTTGAACGGTATCACTTATCATTATGTTTTTGTTCACAGAACCCGAAACCGACTTTCCATCAGCCGAAAAAATATTAACCGTACCTGCTGAATGAACTATTTTATATAATATCGGACCGGGTTGATAAATAATTTTATACAGCATAGTTACGCTAATTCCGGCAATTGCAGACGAGATTAAAAATGAAAAAAACAAAACCATCGCCTTACTCTGGGTAATCGACAATCTAATCTTAACCTTTTTTAAGGTGTAAAATACTTTTATTATTACTCCATAAAAAACATTATAGAGATTAAGTTTTTTTAGTATTATAATCAGTGTTTTATATTTTTTCAAAACCATCACAGATTTCAAATCATCCGTCAGCGGAATCTGCAATTTAAATCTGGATATAATCGCCGACAATTTTTCTATGTTATTCATAAAATATCCTCCAGATGTTTTATTCCAAGCTGTTTCAGCTCATATAAAATTCTGTCAGCCGTCTTCTTGTAAAAGTACTCAACTTTTCGTTTAGTCAGACCGAAAGTGTCTGCGGTTTGGTTATAGCTGTAGTTATACATCGCTATCATATCGAAAATATTCTTTTCAAGTTCTGTTTCGAAAATTTTATTATTCGCTAAAATTTCCTGTATTAGAATTCTTGCATCCTTCATTCCATTTACAAAGGTAAGATTAACATCGTTTTGATACTCTTCTATGTCTAAGTCATCACCCTTTTTTTTTCTGTAATAATCGGCAATCTTGTTTTTTACAGCTCCAAGCAGATAAGCTCGTGGATTTTGAACCTCATCCATTTTATTAAAAAATGAAATAAAAACTTCCTGACAAATATCGAGAGCGTCATCTTTACTGCTTATTTTTGTCCATATAGAATTCAGAACAGTTTCATAATATAAATCGTATAACTCAACAAATCTGTCCTTTTTAGACATTTTTTACTCTCCACTATTTTATGTTTATAAAGTTTAATCGATATTCTGAATAATAAAACATTATTACTCAGCAAACCTGCTTTCATCGAACTTAGATTTGTCATATTCAGGATAATCCGGTGTTGTTAAATTTGAAATCATTTCCTCTTTGTCCCAGTCGCATTTTACCGATGCAAACAACAGCATAAGAAAAATCAGCACAATAAGCTTTTTCATACAGGTTAGCTCCTAAAAAAATTAATTTAACATTTCTAAAATTTTATTTTCAACAGATTCAAAATTTTCAATAACTTCCTCATTTGAAAATCTAATAATTTTCAGACCACTTTCAATTAAAAACTTTTCTCTTGCAGCATCATACTCCATCTGATTTTTTTCCAGATGAATTCCCCCGTCAATTTCAACACACAGCCTGAGCTCATCACAATAAAAATCAGTTATAAAACCATAAACTATCTGCTGCCGCCTGAATTTCAGATTTCCAATTTTTCTATTCCGGGCTCTTTCCCAGAAAACAGTTTCCGCATAGGTCATTCTTCTTCTTAATTTTCTGGAAAAATCAATCTTGTCGTCCGAAACCGTCTGATTTTTAATAATACCCGATTTCATTTATGTCTTCTCCACTTTTCGCATTAAGGGTCTTTGACCTCACCCCGCCTCCGGCGCGCCCTCTCCCACAGGAGAGGGCTCTGTAGGAAAAGTCTTCCTCTTTTATTAATCCCCTCTTACTCCCCTTTCTCCCAGAGGGAGAAGGTTTCCGTAAAAGCAGTCTTAATCTTCTCTTAATTCCCTCTTTCTTCTCTTCCTCTTTCTTCTCTTCCTCTTTCTTACCCCTTCTTCTCCCACTGGGAGAAGAAGGCCGGGATGATGAGGTCTCTTCTCTTCATTTAATCCGCATAATCCAAACAACAGACATATTAACAGGGCGTGTCTCGGCACCAAAGTTTCCACTATTTACACCTAAAGATGAATATGGTTGATAATATTGTCTACCACGAACAATACCTGCGCCTTCGGAACTCCAATTATATTCATGCCATTGAGAACCCATTGAATGAGTATGATCTTGAAACATATGTTCTTGCCCCACACCTGATGTTGTACCGCCGCGTAAAAACATTTGATCTTTTCTTGAAAGTCCTGGCGAATTTGCGCCACTTGTGTTTCCGTTCAAGTTTGGTATTATTTGTCCGTTTAAGGTGCTCGTGGAATCGGCTAATGTTTGACCGTTGCATTCTACCCAGCCCGCTGGTAGTACAGCGTTTACGCCACCCATATTTTTATGCCATGCAATTATTGAACCGACAGGCGGATAAATAAGCCCGGAAATAGTCGCGTTTATTGTAGTAGATGTTTCGGACAGATTATTCGTAGCCTGACTAATTTTTCCATCAGTGTATTGTTTAAGTTCTGTTTCTTTTTTTTCAAGCTGTTCTTCAAGGGAAATAATTTTTTCGTAGAGTGTATCAAAGTTTTCATTGAGTTTTTTCGCGGAAATGATATCACCGCGTTTGAAGGTATATGGTTTTTCGAGAGCAGCATAACCAATTCCGGCAGCAAAAATAATCACTACAACTATAGTTGAGATTACGACTTTATTTGAAAGCGGAATAATTTTAAATAAACTGCCAGCAGCCGCGTCGAAGGGTTTGCCATAACAATCACTATCTCTTTTATTTCGTCTATTAATTGTGATATTAATTTCAAACATAAAAAGTCTCCTCAATAATCATCAAACTTAGAAAAGAAACATCCAACAGGGGCACATGCTCCCCTGTTAGTTCGCATCAACAACATATTTGTATGGCTTGTTGACAACAATATTGCTTTCAATCATAATAATTCTCCATTTTATGATTTATATTTTTTAAATTCTCAGATTTTTATTATATATGCGACACTAATATTAGCAGGACGGTTTTCAGAACCTCCTGTAGAAAATGTTGAATGTTGTGTAGAATCGACACCCTGCCACGGGGGTGTTGAATGCGTTCCAGACGGTGCTGTTGCACCATTTGAATATGGCAATAAATGCTGATGAGCTTTAACTAAATCACCCTGAAGCTCTCCAAGTTTTCTAAAAGCATTATCCGGATCAGTTGTACTGGATGATTTACCAAAATGATGCCCCCGTAAAAACAATCCTCTGTAATCAGGAAGATTGAATGTGGTTGAACCATCACCCACACCATATATAATTCCTATTGCTTTAAAAAGGTTTGAATATGTAGCTCTGCTAATTGAAGAACCGTCGCAAAGAAGATAGCCTTCCGGTATTGTGGAACCTGCATATGCGATCACCGTACCGGGCGGTACTGCAAGTTTTAAGGCATCATTAATAGTTCCAGCTGTAGATACAAGATTGTTTGAAGTTTCAGTAATTTTTCCATCAGTGTATTGTTTAAGTTCTGTTTCCTTTTTTGCAAGTTGTTCTTCGAGGGAATTCATTTTTTCGTAGAGTGTATCAAAGTTTTCATTGAGTTTTTTCGCGGAAATGATATCCCCGCGCTTAAAGGTGTACGGCTTTTCAAGAGCCGCATAGACAATGCCGGTTGCGAGAAAAGAAATAATTAGTATTACAGGGATGATTATTCTTTTTGAAATAATTATGTTCTTTTTACCTCCGGCATCAAATTTGAATATTATTTTTACTGACATCGTAAGTTCTCCTGTAAACTAATCTGTAATTACCGATTTTAATAAATCCCCGCTGATTAAGAAACAACTATTCTTATGCGGATATATATTATTTGAACATAAATTACATCAACAATAATTATCAAAACTCGAAAAATATTTTTGACAATATGATAAAATTATTTTTGTCATAAATATAATTATTCACCAATATTTTCCAAGACCAAATTTAATACCCAACATATCAGAACTTGCTTTCCAATCAGAATCAGTTCCAATAGATTTTTTTGAAATAGTTTGTGGAATACATTTTATTCCTACAGCGGAAAATGTTACCATTATACCTTCTGCGGCAATGATAAAATCGAGAGTACCTTCAATACCATAGAGTCTTTTTGTTCCGGAATAATCTTTATTGTCTAAACCAGCATGTTCAATCGTGTAGTTTCCAATAACCGGACCTAAACGAGTATTTAACGATATGAAACCGTCAGGTTCTCCATACATGAATAAAATCCGGTTAAATAGAAGATATATGTTTGGACAAGATATCGCTATTTCTCCCTCGTTTTCTCCAAATTCAGTACGATGTCTGTATTCGGCACCGCTTTCAGAAAATAACATCCATCCCAAAGAAAATCCCCACGCCTCACCATAAAAGGTAAATTCGGGTCCAATATTTAAAACACTAATATCGTTTGTATACATATAGTCTTTCTTTTTCAGGTCGTCCGAAAATTGCTGTTGTCCATCATATATGCTACCATAATCGAATACTGTTTGCAAAAATATATTTCCAGCATATGACTTTTCTAAATTCAATAAAACACACATTGCACTAATTAGACCGATCATTAATATTTTTTTCATTGTCTCTCCAAAAATTATTACACAAGCTGTCGTTTAGTGACGACAACTTGTGCGGATTTTTTAAAATTATTTATGAATTTTAAAATGGAAATTGTTGCCGGGTCTATTTCTTCCATGGGGATTAATTAAAACCATCAATTTGTTTAAATGACTTAACTTCATCAATAGTTACGGCAATTATTGATGGTTTTTTATTATTCGATGTCCCTGAAACACGAACATCGCCAACTGTAACATGTATCTGATATTTTTTTTTCGGTTCAAACGTGAAAGATCCTACCTTATAAAAATAGATATCGGTTGAAGGTAGTATTGCTCCCATACCGAAAACCCATTTTCTTAATTTAGCGTAATAAGAAACATGATATGTCCCTGCAGGTAGTTCAAATATTGCGTCATTATTGAATTGATAATTTTTAAAAATCAAACTTTCATCAGCAATTTCCCAGCTTTCAGGAACATCAATTTTATATTGTTCTGCAAATACAATGTGTGACCTTCCGCCAAGCTTGTGACTGGAAAAATCCCATTTCCCGCTGAAGGTTTCTTTACCTACAGGATTTCTGATTATTTTAACTGTACATACTTCAGTCGTTTTTAACCCATCAGGTGGTGCCGGGTACTTTGGAATAGTAACACAGCTTAGACCAGCAATTATCAATATTAAAATTCCATAAAATTTAGTCATAAAAAACCTCTATAATTTATTATTATTTTGAATCAAATTCAGGATTAATGTAGTTAATATAGTGAAAACGTCACAAAAAAATAATAAATATGAAATTATGGCTTATTAAAAGTATTTGATCGTAAAGATCGCAACTGCAATAAATGAGCAATTATACCTAATTTACAGGTTGATTACGATCTGATAAAAAAATGTCAGGAAATTTTTAACAAACTTTTTCTTTTTCTATAAGAATAACCATATCATCAATTTTTTTTACAAATACCGATTCAGCAAGTTAATATTTACTTGATTATCTTTTCAATTTGAAAATTTTAGGAGTGCGGCAACAGGTTGAACTTCATACCAACAAAGGTCGTGTAGACGCGGTCATTGAGAGCAAAAATAATATATTCATAGCAGAATTCAAAATGGGCTCTGCTGAAGAAGGAATGCGGCAAATACACAGCAAAAAATATTACGAGCAGTTTGTTTCCAGCGGCAAAAAGATTTTTCTCCTTGCAATTGGATTTGATGAGAAAGAGCGGAACATTGGGTCATATCTGGTGGAAGAAGTTGAGGAACTAACCAGCTGCAAATCTCCAAGACCGAGTATAGACGGGTCTTCATATCTCATATCTTGAAGCTAACAGCTTCGGATAAGTAAACTTATCCGAAGCTTTACCTTTTTTCAATAAGATTTCTTTTCTAATAGTCCGTTCTCAATATTTTGACATATGATGCTAAAATTTTAAGTAGAGAATAAAACTTCGATTAATTATTCGGGAAAATCGAGAACAAGAACATTACTCGGATCAGTTTTACCTGATCCGCCATAATCATATTTGCCTGTTAACCAAAATGAATATTTTCCTTTAAAATCTTTAAACTTGTCAACAGCGTTTTTTGCTTGAAGTTGACAGTCAGTAACCTGAATTTCAGTTGCTCCACTTGCAGGAATTTTTGAATGTTCTCCCTCAATATAATATGTGGTATAAGTAATAGGCGCCCCATACGAATCTTGCATTTCTCTAAAGTTTGGAACATGAAAACGAACTTCCTTTGTTAGAGGATTTTCGATTTTACCTTCCAGTATTGGAACTTCATGATTTACAGAGTCTTTAATACCATCAATATAATCATCGCAAGCGAAGAATCCAAAGAATGTGCAAATTGCCAATAACCCAAAAATAATTTTTTTCATATCCTTTCCTTTTCAAAGTTATTTAACGAATTATTTCGTCATTTTTTTAATGTCTCTTGTACTTAACTGTGATAGAATTTGTTGCTCAAAATTGTTCTACCTTTACATATAGAGATACATTTTTAATCCTAAGCAAATAATACTCAATATGCAAATAACTGTCGAGCTTTTTTTTCACTATACTTAAAAATAAAATTTTGAAAAAATACGAAAATTGTCAAAAAAGACAATCATTATATGCTTGGATGTATTATTTGAAAACCAATTTCAGGAAAGAATATGAAAACGCCTTGACATATTGATTATGCAATTATTAAAATGAGTTATCAGAACAAGTTATAGGAGCTATAACAATGAAAGCACTCAGTTTAAATAGACAGGAATTTTCCAGAGTTATCAATGATAATTGCATATATGTTGATAAAACGGAATATGTTTATAATTTATTAAATTCTGGTGTAGCATACTTCCTCTCGCGCCCCCGCCGTTTTGGAAAGTCACTTCTTGTAAACACTTTTAAAGAAATATTTCTCGGAAACAAAGAGCTTTTCAAAAACACATGGATATATGATAAAATTGACTGGAATACAAGCCCTATAATTAAACTGGATTTCTCCGGTATGCATTATAAAAATGTTGGACTTAAAAAAGCTCTTGATACTACGTTAATGGCTATAGCAGAAAACTATAAAATTGATTTAGAATCAGAGACCTATGAAACAAAATTTTCTGAATTAATAATCGCTCTTTCAAAAAAATATTCTCCTGTAGCTATTCTAATAGATGAATATGATAAACCAATTTCCGATTATATCGATGACATTCCGCAGGCGGAAGAACACCGCGAACTTCTGAAAAATTTTTACTCCTGTTTAAAAAGTCTGGATTCTTATATCCGTTTTTTTTTTATTACGGGTGTTTCAAAATTCAGCAAGGTTTCTATTTTTTCAGATCTCAATCATTTAACTGATATCACCATTGAACCGCAATATTCAGCTTTGCTTGGTTATAGCATAGAAGAAGTGTTGATCAACTTCGATGAGTACCTGACTCAAATTGAAAAATCGCAGCAGATAGATAGAGAAGAACTTGTTAAACGGATGACAAAATATTACGACGGTTATAGCTGGAACGGAAAAGATTTTGTGTTCAATCCGTTTTCGCTTCAAAGGTTTCTTTTGTCGAAGGTGTTTCAAAACCACTGGTTCGCAACCGGCACCGCGACATTTCTTGTTAAAAAAATTAAAAACTCCGGGAGATTGCCGGAACAGGTCAGCCCTCTTATTGTGAACGAGGCATTTTTTGACAAATTTGATCTAAGCAATTTAGATGAAATGTCTTTGCTTTTTCAAACCGGATATCTTACAATAAAAAATATTGATTACGAAAAGCAAAGATATACTCTTGCATTTCCAAATACAGAAGTTGAAATCTCTTTTTTAAACAATCTCCTCGAAGTATGGTCTTCGTCTAAACAAAGTGAATTAGGCCAAGTGTTGATAAATATTGAAGATTCAATTGATGATGGCAAACCTGAACAATTCATTGATGCGTTTAAAGCATTGTTTTCCGGCATTCCCTACGATGATTTCATAAAAGAGCGTGCTGTTGAAGCGATATTTTCATCGAATGTTTACATCGCTTTGAAAATTTTAGGAGTGCGGCAACAGGTTGAACTTCATACCAACAAAGGTCGTGTAGACGCGGTCATTGAGAGCAAAAATAATATATTCATAGCAGAATTCAAAATGGGCTCTGCTGAAGAAGGAATGCGGCAAATACACAGCAAAAAATATTACGAGCAGTTTGTTTCCAGCGGCAAAAAGATTTTTCTCCTTGCAATTGGATTTGATGAGAAAGAGCGGAACATTGGGTCATATCTGATGGAAGAAGTTGAGTGATTTTAGAATACTATTTGTGATTCATTCATAAACTGCACCACGAATAACTATAATTATTTTTCCAGCAATAAAATTATTACCCGCTTATTGAGTTGACAAAATTTCATTTTTTTTAGAGATAATCCTAAAACGGTGGGGTTTTTATGAAAAGTATAAAAAAAATAGCTATAGTGATATTCATGTCCTTCGGGTTCATAGTCATTCTGTTTACTCTTTCTACAACATATTTTATTTCCAACAATATAATTTATAAACAATCTAAGCGGAACTTATTATTGACCGCAGAAAAATATTCACACCAAATGGATTCATGGACAAGCGAGCAGAAAACTATTCTTGACGGTATTTCTACCGAACTTGAATATAACCAGAATTTTAACGCGGACTA
>CAYLTM010000016.1:25851-29436 GCA_964386495.1 uncultured Leptospirales bacterium | reverse complement strand
GCGGACTATCTGTTTAAATATTTCGAATACAAACAAAAACCTTATAAACACATTATTTGTTTCTATGTTGGTTTCGAAAATAAAGTTTTCATTTCCGGCGACGGCTGGATTCCTCCTGCTGATTACGACTGCACCAAAAGGGACTGGTACACTGAAGCAAAAAAGGCTAACAAAATTATTGTAACATCTCCATACCTTGATGCCACAACCAAGAAAATGATAATTTCTGTCGCGAAACCTATCATGGTGAATAATTCTTTAGCCGGAGTGGTATCCGCGGATATTTATGTAGATTTCCTTACTACTCTAACAGAAGAAGTTAAAGCTGGAAATAATAGTTACGCTTTCCTAATGGACGCGGCGAACAATTTCGTCGTTCATCCCGCCGATCAGTTAAAACCCACTGAGGAAAAATTGATAAACATTAGTGATTCTTTCGGCGGCAGACTTGTATCTATTTTAAAAATGACGAGCGAGTCAGATATTCAGCCGATTGATGATTATGACGGCAAAAAAAAGTTTTTCGCTGTCAGCAAAATTAATTCATCCGGTTGGACATTCGGGTTGTCTGTTCCAACTGTAGTTTTCAGAAAACAAATGGATGCACTTTATCAGGGGTTTGCCGTTATATTTGTTATTATCACAGGTATGTCTATTCTGCTATCGATATTCATTAGCAACAAAGCTCTCGCGCCGATATTATCGCTTAACAAAAAGATTTGCGTGTTATCCGAAGGTAATCTCGCGGAGGATTTCTCTAAACACACATCAAAAACTGAAATTGGAAAACTATATGATTCTATGTGCGTTTTATGCTCTAACGTTAAACAGGTTATCAATGAGATTTTTACTACTTCTGAAGATCTTATTAAAACCTCTCAAATAATGGAATCCGCGTCTGAAAATGTTTTTCAGAATTCCCAGAATCAGGCGGCTTCTATCGAAGAAGTTACCGCCGCTTTTGATGAAATTACTTCCAGCATGGAAACAATTTCTGAAAACGCCGACCGTGAATACGAGAAGGTCGAATCACTGGTATCAACGATTAATCAGATGTCGGAAAATATCAGCCTATTCGCCAGACAGATATCCGGTATTACAGACCTTACAGCAACGCTGTCGAATGAATCAGCGTCAGGTGAAAAATCATTAAACAGTATGCATAAAACCATGCAGAACGTTATGCAGAGCTCACGTGATATGATAAACATCGTAAATATCATCAATGACATTTCTGAACAGATTAATCTGCTCTCACTTAACGCCGCTATTGAAGCGGCAAGAGCTGGAGAGTCGGGACGTGGTTTTGCCGTGGTCGCGGATGAGGTATCCAAGCTTGCGGAACAAACAGCGTCCAGTATTCAGGAAATTGATAATTTGATAATCAACAATAATAAGGAAATCGAAGTCGGTTTATCCAGCATCGAAAGCCTGGCTAATCTTGCGATGAAAATCGCGGAAGGCACCAGCACAATTAATGAATTCGTTCTGGATCTTGAACAGCATATATCTAATCAGGTTAAAACCAACAGCAGCGTAATAAAAGAAACTTCTGAATTTAAAGATAAATTTCATAACATAAAAATATCTACAGAAGAGCAGAAAATCGCGCTTGAAGAAATTTTCAAAGCGATTAATCATATAAACGTCGGGACACAATCCAACACAGAAAACGCAGCGGAATCTGCTAAAATATCCAGAAATGTTTCAGACAAAGCCAACAAGCTCAAGGAAAACATTAAATTTTTCAAAGTATAAAATCAGGAAAACCGGATGAAATATCGAGAAATTAAAGGTGCTTACGATAAATTCGTAATCAGAATGAATATTCTGCATTTTGCAAGGGTTTTTATACCGTTGTCGATTCTTGTATACTGCTGCATAGTAGTTCTCCATAGTTATATAATTTTTTTAAAAACCGGCGAGATTATTAAAACTGAAAAGGATTATCTTTCAATACAAAAACTTTATATCGAGAATAAAGCTCCTGTTTTAAACAATGAAATTCTTTTTCTCGCATCATTAAATTCGGCTAACAATTATACCGATGGAAAAAACATGCCGCAGTTTGCGATAAATACCTATAAATCATTCGCTGAAAAAAACGCAAATTATCATAAACTATTTTTTATTGATAAAGAAGGTTACGAAAAAATAAAAATAGTTGAGACTAAGGGCACTATATCCGCTGAAAATAATCTTGAACTTAAAAAAGATGTTTTTTATTTTAAACGCGGAATAACTTTAATAGATGGTGAAACCTATATCACCCCATTGGATGTAGAAATTGAAAACGGAACTGTCAAAAAACCATATAAACCTGTTATACGTTTAGTCGCACCAGCTTTTGTTAACGGCTCTATTACTGGAGTTGTTGTCGGACATTTTGATTTTTCAAAAATTATGAGTTCGCTGCAGCATTCAAGCACAAAGATGAACGGTCGTTTAATTTTCATAAATGAGAGCGGATTTTATTACACATCTTCCGATAAACAAAGCGAATGGAACTTTCTGTTTGAAACAAATGTTTCAAATAAATTTGCAAAAGACTATCCATCGGTCTGGGCAAACATGCCGGGAAACAGCGGATTCGTTAAACACAAAAATCAATATTTCGTTTATCAGAAAGTTAATTTTCTCGAAAAGGTTAAAATGACAAATGATAACCCGAAAGAATTCAAGTGGGTAATGATTTCTCATATTAACAAAAAAACTTTTAGCGAAATGACATTTACGATTAATAAAGGATTTTATATTCTGTACACGTTTTCTTTTTTCTGCCTGCTGTTTGTTTCATTTTACATTAATAAATTAATTGAAATCAATCATGATTACAAATTAAAAGTAATGACCAAATACAACTTATGTCCTTTAACCGGGTCGATTAACCGCAATGAAGCACGCAATATTATCGCGACTGAAATGGCACGAATTAAAAAGAATAACCGTAAATTATTTTACTCGTATATCTCAATCAATAATTTCAAAAAGATTAATAGTGATTATGGAATTGACAATGGTGACAATATACTGGTTGAATCATCATCAATTATTAAAAAGTGTCTCCATTCAAAGGATTATCTAATACGTTGGGAAAGCTCGGGATTTCTAATATTATTTCCGGACAGCAGTATTGATAAAGCAATAAAACTTTCAGGACATATAAACATCGAACTGAATAACTATTTTCACAACAATCATCTAAAATTGGATTTTATCAATATCGTTGTTCAAACTGATGAAATAATCAGTGATAAAGAATTCTTTCAAAAGATTACACAATGAACCTTATATTAAAAATAATTTTTTTCATTATAGTTATCATTTTCATGACAGACTCTTCACGTATAGAAAGAGATCCTGAAAAAGTAACAAATATTATTGATGCACATGTACAAAAGATTGAAGCCGCTGCCGACGCGATAACAAAAAAAATGAGTCTAGAAGATAAAATTGGTCAACTGCTGCTTATGGCTATCCCAGGTGTATCGCTAAACCAGATGAATAAAAATATGCTGCAGACCTATAAACCAGGCGGGATAATATTATTCGGATTCAACATCCAAAACAGCAATCAGTTGAAAA
>CAYLTM010000016.1:24531-25841 GCA_964386495.1 uncultured Leptospirales bacterium | reverse complement strand
GAATTATATGCCGATTCTTGACGTAAATACTAATCCTAAAAATCCGATAATCAACATGCGGGCTTTTGGAACCTATCCGGAACATGTCGCAAAAATCGGGACTGCATATACAAGAGGTCTACAGGCAGGAAAATGTATAGCGGTAGGCAAACATTTTCCAGGACATGGAAGTACAGATACCGATTCTCATAAAACGCTTCCGGTCATAAACTTTAACATAGAATACCTGAAAATGAACGACCTGCTCCCTTTTAAAAAAGCTTCCGATGAAAACATTGAAGCCATAATGACCGCACACATTGCATATCCGGAAATTTTAAAAACAAATTTACCGGCAACTTTATCTAAATTTTTCATTACAGATATTCTTAAAAATGATATCGGTTTTAAGGGCATAATAATATCAGACGATCTCGCGATGCACGCTGTCGCGGCAACAATCAGTATCGAAAAATCCAGCGTGTTAGCAATTCAAAGCGGTGTAAATATGCTTCTTATAACAAGCTACGGCAGCGAGGTTGGACGCATAAAAAATTCGGTAAAGAACGCGGTGCTGAAGGGCGACATCGATATCAGCCTCATCGATTATTCGGTAAAAAAGATTCTCATTACTAAAATGAAATATAATATAGCCAGATATAATGATGAAACGTCTCTGGTAGAGGACTATCCGAATTATCAGCCTGAGGATTTCGCTCTTTTACAATCAGCTCACGATGTTAACCGCGATATATCAGATAAAGGATTATATTTATACAACAAAAATAATCGTAAATTCGCCTGCACCGCTGACGAGAAATGTTTTCTTATGACAGGTAACCCTCTGCTCGCGGACAAAGCGGCACTATACAATAATTTCACTGTCATTCCTCGGCAGAATATCAATTCGCTTTATTCGAAATTGAAATCCGAAGAAAAGAACATAAAGGTTTACTACGATATATCTTCAAAAAACGATGAAAATATTTTATCGTTTACTAAAAATAATATTACCGGTGTCGATCTCTTTCTTATATGTTACAACAACCCTTTCCTTATTGCCCCAATGGAAAATCTGCCGTCAACATTGTTTGTGTTTTCTACTACAGATCAGTCGATGATATCTGTAATGCGTGCCATTAATGGCGACATTATTCCTAAAGAAAATCTGCCGATGAAGATCGGTATTAAGCTTGAATAACATTGGACTTTATATCCATATCCCATTTTGCACTTCTAAATGCGGATATTGCGGATTTTATTCAGACTGTTATAATCCAAAAGAAGATAGCGAGACCGCGGATAAATATCTGTCTGCAATAAAAAATGAA
>CAYLTM010000016.1:18094-24402 GCA_964386495.1 uncultured Leptospirales bacterium | reverse complement strand
TTGGTGGCGGTACCCCTTCCCTATTTTATGGCGATTTTTATTCTGAAATATTCTCTCATTTGAAAAACTATATAAATTTCGCGGCAAATTATGAAGCGACTATCGAATGTAATCTCAATGATATTACTTCTTCGCTGATTGATTCATACATAAAGGTTGGATTAAACCGTTTTTCCATCGGAGTTCAGTCTTTTCAAAAAGAATGTCTGGAGTTCATCGGCCGTGCCAGATTATTGGCGGGAAAAGAATCATTATCAGTTTTTAATAATTACAATAATATCGAACTGTCGGCGGATATTATCGCGGGAATAAAATATCAGAACAGAGAAAGTATTCGCAAAGATATTTCTGTTTTAATCGACAACGGCTTTCGTCACATATCAGTTTATATGCTCTCGCCTGACACAAAATTTATTAAAACCAAAATATCAACCGACGGATACGATAGTGAAAATTCCGCACTTGAAATATTTTCTTCAGCCGCTGATTATTTAAAAAATAATAATTTCACTCATTACGAAGTATCTAATTTTTGTTTATCAAATCATCATTCAAGACACAACATGAAATACTGGAATTATGAACAATATGCAGGTTTTGGACCATCCGCTAATTCATTCATTCGCGGAAAAAGATTTTTCAATTACGCGGATTTATCGGCTTACATTAATAATAACGGCATACACTTCAGCGAAGATGTCCGTTCGGAAAAACAGGCTATGTCTGAATTTTTTTTCAGCGGCTTGAGACTTAACAATGGATTACATATTGAAAATTTTGAAAAAATTTTCGGCACAGCTATTCCACCATCAATCAACAAAAGGATAAAAGATATGCAGAATTCCGGATCAATAATAATTGATAACGGCAGAATAAAAATCGCAGAAAATAATTTTTACATTATGGATGATATAATTTATAAAATAGTCGAACCGATACTCGAATAAAAGGCTTTTCAACATGAATCCAATTTTAATAGCTATCCGTGTCATAATTAATCCTTTTGTAAATGTGTTTCAAAAAAAACTCACATCTCAAGGCATCCCGTCAATACATATTGTATTTTTCACATATGTGTTTTGTGCGGCAGTATCATTTCCGGTAATTCTCGTTAACGGTGTCAAAGGTTTTTCGATATCGTTCTGGATCACCATTCTATTAATGTCTGTCGTGGGGACTGCTGGTAACGCTCTATTGATTCTTTCCCTTAAACACACAGATCTTTCGATATTTGGTCCGATTAATTCATTCAAACCAGTCATCGGAATGATTCTTGCCTTTTTCTTGATCGGAGAAATACCTTCAGCGATGGGACTTTCAGGCGCGGTTGTTATCGCGGCTGGCAGCGCGTTTTTAAGCTATGTCCCCGGACAGGGAATCTCCGCGTTATCTTTGCGCGAAATGATTTTCTCAAAAGGCGTGCTTCTCCGTTTTGGCTCGTTAACGCTTATTTCAATTGAAGCGGTTCTCATGAAGAAAGCTTTAGTATCCGCCGGAGCTTTATTGACCTTTTCACTTTGGGCAGCCGCCGGAATACCTTTTCTGATAATTTTCATTTTATTTATGAAGCCGGCACCTATTATCACCAGTCTGCGTCTTTGTAAAAATATGCCTTATTACACAACAACGGCTATTACCCTTTATGGTATCATGCAATGCGTTACATTCTATGTTTTCACTCATACTATTGTCGGTTATTCCTTAGCCATATTTCAGCTCTCATCTATCATATCAGTTTTTTTGGGACATGCGATCTTCAAAGAAAAAGGGTTGATTCCAAAACTAATCGGAAGCATAGTTATGGTAGCAGGTACATTGCTGATAATTGTATAGAGTAATATAAACTAATATTCAGGCTATCAAGGGTAAGGTTTATTTTCCAATATATTCGATCTGACCTTTTCAAGTCCACCATTGGGGGATTTAGGGGGAAAAAAGGATGGAGTAGAAAAACATACGTGTGTTAAAATTTTCTAGTAAAACAATCATTTATCCCAAAATAAATTATTTTCGAGAGATTGCTGATTTTTGTGAATAGTATCAAGGTCAGAACGTAGCTGTTGGACTATTACAGGATCAAAGTTTTCGATCAAATTAGTTTTTTCACCCGGATCATCTTTAAGATTAAACAGATATTCTTTACCTGTACTGAGACGCTTAATAAATTTTAAATTATTTTTATAGACTCCTAAAAATCTTCCATTATAAGGTTGTACCAAATATGTAGAATGGTTCTCAGGATATTTTGCAAAAATAGAAATACCTTGAAAATGATTTTTTGTTTTATATAAACCTAATAGATCCATAATAGTCGGCGCGATATCTATCTGAGAGTAAACACGTTCAATCTTCTCTGGGCGTATTTTCGCATTCCAAATTAGTAAAAATGGTATCCGAAACGATTCGTCATAAAACCCGATTTCATTATTATAAAAACCATGCTCCTTCATTGGGAAGCTATGATCTGATGTAATAATGACTATTGTATTTTTTAAACCTTCACGTTTATCAAGCTCATCAAAAAATATTTTCAAATTGCTGTCAGCGAGGTTAAGAGCGTTTGCATATTTCTCTTTTAATTCGATTGGGTTTTTGTAAAGTTTTTGTTTTGCCGTGCTTAACCCATCGCAAGGAATATGAGTGCCGACTGTTGATAACACCGCGAACAGCGGTTTCACAGATTCACTATAATCATTGTCGATATACTCAAAAAACTTAGTATAAAAAAAGTCATCCTGAAAACCCCATCCGTTAAAGTGAATCATGTTTTCATCGACGATATAATCCTTTAACGATAAAACCTCCTGAAAACCAATTTTACGCATGAAGTTTCCGGTATTATCAAATTTCAGATCATGGTACGCCTGATAAAACAAAGTGTAATATCCATTATTCGACAATATTTCCGGCAGAGCGTTAAAAGATACATGCTGGTAGTCAGTAAATATTTTCCCCTTATAAGACGGAATAATAGACAATAACACCGCGGCCTGACCTTTGCTGGTTTGTATTGAATTCCCGTAAAACCTTTCAACATATAAGCCCTTTTCAATTAGTCGGTTGAAATAAGGGGTGTATTCCACATTATTTTCGTTTAAAGTTTTAACAAAATTCGCGTTAAAAGATTCGATAAGGATTATGATTACATTGGGTTTATTTTTTCCCATAGCATATTGAGCGGTCTCTATAGAAGTACTAACCCTTTCCTTTATGTAAGGATATTTTTCGTTTATAATCGAATGATCAGATTTAGAATAATAATCATTTATTGAAAAGGCAAACAGATACACAGGATCATTTTTACCTACCGGGAAAATCAGGATTATTAAGCTAACAGCCGAAACCAGAATCCTTCTTATTACTGAGCTACTTCGAATATGCCATTTACTCTGATAAAATAAAGCGATAATTGCCATCAAAGAAAATACTATAAAATATTTATAATCAACATTATTAAAAATGACCAGAAAGGATTCTTTAGAAAAAGCCAACCCAAAATTATCAGCCAACACCGAATAGTCGAGATTAACTCTGTTTTTCAGATAATAGAGATTTATTGCAACATATAATTGAGTGACTATTATAAGAATAATATTACGGACAACTCGTAAAGGGGTAAAAGTTGCAGAAAATATATTCAGAAAAATTATCGAAAAAGCCGGATAGTAAGCGACCGCGAAAATTAATTCCGCGAAATCATTTAACGAAGTTACCTCTAAAATACCATTGAAAAAATATGAACTATTGAAAAACAGCGATATAATAATCGCGAAAAAAACAAAATAGTATTTCTTAAAAAATTGAATCATCAGCCTTCCTAATATTAATAAAATCGCCTTTTTTCACAACACCGCCTCTAAGAACCTTCGCGAAAATTCCTTCTTTTGGAACAATACATTTGCCGACGGTCTTCTTAACTTCGCATCCCTCATGGCATTCCTTACCAATTTGAGTAATCTCCATCACAGTATCACCGATTTCCAAAATAGTTCCTACAGGCAGGGTGTGAAGAACGATTCCCTCGGTGGTGATATTTTCCGCGAATTTTCCTTCACAGAGACCATGAATTTTTTCAAAATCAGCTCGGTGAATACTTTCCATAGAAAGCAGACTTACCTGACGATGCCACGCTCCCGCATGAGCATCATCCTGCAAACCAAAATTTTCTATAAAATTTCCGGAAGCCATTGGAATTTTCGCTGTACCTTTTTTTTTACTAAAATTTATTGATAGAACTACACCGTCGTTATTTTTCATTTTACTGCTGCCAATTCAATTATTTTCAATAATGGATTAGAAAGAATTTCCGTTCCGATGCTGCCGCTTTTAAAAGCAAGATCGGCATGATAGATTTCCTTAATAATTCTTCGTATTTTTTTCTCCGGAAACAAGGAACATTGCCGTCGAAATTCTTCCTCATCTTTACTGTTGGATAATGACTTATCAATCGCTGCTGATTCCACTTCGCCCGCAGCAATCATGCTATGATAACGGTCAATTTCAACCGCACGCTTATTTATGAGACTTAGAATAAAAAGTTCATTTAAACCATCATCTAGAATTTTTATCAAAAGCTGAAGCATATCTTTTCTACATCCGAAAAAAGAAGAAATAAAATCAAATACTTTAATTGTCTTTTCATCTGTTAGTAGAGAATAAACAATATTCTCTGTAATAACGCTTTCATTGCTGCCGTCTATAATACGGTTAACAGCTTCGTCTACTTTAGAAAGATCCCGACCTGTTAATGTTACAATAAGATTTGCGGCCTTTCTATCAATCTGTCGTTTATTATCAGAAAAAAAAGCCACAATATAATTTATCAAATCAGTTTCAAACATTCTCCAGAATATTACCGGTGTAAAATTTTCAGCATATTTATTCAGCATCGCTGGAGGTTTATTCTGAGTGCAAAGAAATATTGCAACCGCATCCTTTGAAATATCTTTAAATATCTGTTCCAAAAGCGGACTGTCTTTTTTCTGGAGACTGTCCGCATTAACTAAAACAGCGACTTTCTGTGAGGAAAACATGGACTCCGACAACAAATATTCAGCAGCCGCCATTAAATCACCAGTGTCAACATGAAATCGTCGTATTTCTGGTGGAGCTTTTCCAAATATTTTCGCGGAAATTTTCAAAATAAACTTTTCTTTTTCGGCATCCTCTTCACCAAGAAAAAGATAAAATGAAGACAAGGGATTTTTCGCAAAAGACTGTCCAAACTGTTTGGAATTAATTGACGCTGTGTTTTTTTTCACAAATATTATTCCTGAGCCATTGTATCAAAATCCAGTTCGCTCTCAATCCGAGCTTTTCTATAATTGTTTGTTGGCATAACTGGATGGATTTCTTTGTTAATACCCCCGATTTGATAAGACTGCAACACCGTCACACAATCCGCAAATGGAAGTATAGTTCTCAACAAACCTTTGTAGTGAACAATCGGAATAATTGTACGCCATGATAATATAGCCCCAACAAACATATTAATTCCTGTATAATCCTTAATGCTGATTTTCTTATTATTAGTATATTTATTCCATCTGCGAGACGGAATAAAAAATGGCACGTAAAAAGACTTTAATTTCCGAGCGAAGTTAACACACTTTCTCATTTCTTTCAGGTGATGATCTTTTTCAATATCATTATAAATGAATTGATGTTTTCGTTTAACATTAAGAATGTGTTCAGCGGCATCATATAGTGCCATAGCAGTTTCCTGAGAGCAGTTGATCGCCGCGTTTACTGGTGCGATACCATTACCGTTTCCGGATCGCATTTTTATTGTAATTTTTTCAAGGAAAAAGTCCAATACATCCATTAAACAACTCACAGATTCTCCGGAAAGGTCTTTTGTTAAAAGTGGTATTCTTACGAGAGTATCTGTAACAGGAACAGTAAAAGCCCATCCCCTTTCAATGTTTCCCATGAAATGATGACGCTTAAAAGAGCCCGCGATAACTGACTCTCTATTATGTGCGTATGCCTGTTTATAAGTTATGTCAAATTTCAATTCACCTGTGAAATCATCTCGTATGACTTTAACAAATCCCAACGCGAAATGTCCGGTCACCCGCTGACCTTCTTTAAACGGATCACCCATCGGTCCGCCCTTCCATCCGAAGATATGAAGAACAACACCTCGATCACCTTCTGCCCATTCTGGATTATTCTTTTCCAAATTACGGATATTGGTTTTATTAATTATGTTTAAAGCCCTTGTAGATCAGGGGGGACAAAGCTGAATATCCAATATCGAACAAGGAATATCTCGCCATTCGCGTATTTTTTTTGGAGAAAGTTTA
>CAYLTM010000016.1:12681-18084 GCA_964386495.1 uncultured Leptospirales bacterium | reverse complement strand
CCTTGAGGTCTGTTTTTCCAGACAGCATCCGAAAAATATTTTAATGCTTTACTGCGACCGTGAATCTCATTATTATAATCGACAGTTAATAAAGCCCTCGGCTCAATTGCGGTAATCACTCTATCTTTTTTAGCATTATGAACCGTGTAAATATACCAGCCGCCCCTGTTCAAATCTGTTTTTTCAATATCATCTATAAAACCCTGTTTAACTTTTGAACGCGGAAATATACGTGATTCATTAATAGAAACCTTTTCCTCTTCACCGGAGAAATCACCTTTTTTTTTGTTATAATGCCGGATGATATATTTATCTTTATTTTTACTGGCAGGTTTTACAAACTGCACAAGTGAGTATTCATAACCCGACACCTGTATTGGTTCCCTGCCGATATTCAGGCATGAAGCATAGACCGAGTCTTTCACGATTTCAGGTTCATTAATTATCACAAGCATGTCGTCGTTTTTACGGCTTCCAGCGAGTGATTCCAAAAAACTGACAGCATGCCAGCCATTTAATCTTTCAGGGTGATTATTTTCTTCATCAATACTCTTTTGCGTTTCAGAATCAAAATAAATATCGGTCTTCATCTGATCATAATAGTAATATGTAATAGCTCTGGAATCGCGGCATAACCAGACTTTCTTGTTTATGAGAGATGCGTATTTTTTAGGTGCAGTCTTGATTTCCAGGATTACACCGCCGTCATCACGCCGTTTTGAACTCTCCGGTAAAATCAGATAACCTGACCAATCTGAAACCGGTAAATAGTTCGCACCCATCCTTCCCCCCATACACGTGAATATTATTTGCATTAGTTTATCTATATCGTTAAGCATATATACAACTTTATATTTACCGCAAAAAAAATCAAGTAAAATGGAATGAGGTTATGACTAAAACTTGACAAATTTTGACAATATTTATTATGTAGGTAATGATTAATTTTCAGACAATCTTTAAATAATCATCAATCTCATAAAAATAGAACGCGTACGGGGGCTTATGAAAAATATACTAGTTGTCGATGATTCTCCAACTATCAGAACAGCGGTCAAATTCGCTCTGAAAGGTGACGATTATCAGATATTAGAAGCTGAAAATGGAACCCAGGCTCTCGCGATAATAAAGGATAACACAAAAACTATAGATATTATGCTTACCGATATTAATATGCCGGCCATCAGCGGAATTGAGCTTATCATTGAAATGCGTAAAACCGACAAATTTACTCCAATTCTGGTTCTTACAACAGAAGCGGGTTCCGATATGGTTCAAAAGGGAAAAGAAGCGGGCGCGTCAGGCTGGCTAGTAAAACCCTTCCAGCCTAAAATCCTCCTTGAAACTATCAAAAAATTTATTTAGACAAATTACTATTGGACAGGGACAATTACATTGTTGAATTTACAGCCGATGATCTTCCCACTCTTTATGTACTGGATGAATCCAACAGAAAATTATATTTACACAGCAAACATAATCCGTTAAAAGAAGCGGATACTTTCCTTACACAGCTTCCAAATAAAAATATTGATGTATTAATTATATTAGGACTTGGACTGGGATACCATTTATTCAAATTGTCGGCTTTAACAATAAACAAAATAATTGTTATCGAAAAATTTAACGGTCTTGCCGATGAAATAAAAAAATATAGCATCCTCGAGAAAAACACCCCATTAAACATGTCTATAATATCCGGATCAATTGATTCAATCGCGGAACAACTGAATGAAATAATCGACTTCTCAGAAATTAAAAGCATTACTGTTGCGGAACACAACCCTTCTATACGTGCAAATACCGTATACTATTCTGAAACTAAATCATTGTTGCGAAAAATAATCGACTCGAAAGCGTCAAACAGTGCGACGATTAATAAATTCGGGTATATCTTCCTGAAAAATATTATAAAAAAAATACCTTTACTATGCAGCAATTATCCGGTTGGTTCACTTTTTGGAAAATTTACCGGATACAACGCGATTGTTGTATCATCCGGTCCTTCACTTGACGAAAGTATAAAAAATCTAAAACCTTATCTTGGCAATATTTTTATCATAGCGGCAGATTCGGCGGTTTCCGCGTTAACAGCACATGGCATTATCCCGGATTTCATAGTAACTATCGATCCACAGCCTTACACTGCTGAACATTTATTCAATACTGATATAAGCGGTTCAATACTGATATCTTCAATTTCTGCACACTGCAATAGAAATCGCGAAATGTTTATCTCGTTATCATCACATCCGGTTTGTCAATTAATGGAGTATATGCCGGATGGCGGAATCGGCAGCATAAATTCCGCTGCCGGTTCCGTATCGGGTGACTGCATATCATTCGCAGAAAAAGCCGGATTTTCCAACATTATAATTACCGGTCTCGACTTCTCATTCCCGGATTACAAAATTTACGCTAATGGCACCCTTTACAATAAAAGATATACGGAATACTCTTCCACTAGAATTGATACAACGGAAACAAAAAATTTACGTTACATAATGAACAATTCAAATCGAGTAAAAAGCGGATCTATATATAGCCGAAAATCATTTTTATCATATAAAAGCAAAATTGAAAATTTAACACTTGGAAAAAATCTATACAACTACAATCCGCTAGGAATAATCATAAAAGGCATGTCGAACGAAACTTCTCTTCTAGGATTCAAACACTTACTGGAAAATAAAATCAATAAAAAATTCATCATTTCCGAGAAACTTAAACTTGTGAAAAAAATACGAATCAATATCATTGATTTAATAAATACGTTAATTGATGAGTATATCATACAGGATATTTTAATTAATTCATTGAAGCCCGAGCAACACGAAAAAATTCGATTATACATGAAAAATTATCTGCGGTGAGGTAAAACAAACTACTCCGGCATAACAACCCTATTTCTTCCTAAATCCTTAGCTACATAAAGTGCCTGGTCGGCATAACCAATAAGTGTCGTAATATCCGAAATATCTTCCGCAGATTTAGCGATTCCTATACTGCATGTAATACTAAAAGTCTTATCCCCGCTAGAAAATTGAAGCTCTGAAACAGATTTTCTGAGTTTTTCAGCGGCAATAAAAGCGTTCTCAATGGTTGTTTCAGGAAGAACGATAAGAAATTCTTCCCCGCCGAATCTACCGCTTATATCTGATTTTCGAAGATTATTACGTATACAATCAGCCATCTTTCTTAGAACCTCATCGCCGATAAGATGCCCGTATGTATCATTAATCTTTTTAAAAAAGTCAATATCTATCATTAAAATTGAAGTAACCAAACCATATCTTTTTGATCTTTCAAACTCATTTTCAAACAGCTCTAAAAGATATCTGCGGTTATGCAATTTTGTTAAGGGATCTTCCCTTGCCAGCAGCTCAAGTTTGCTATTAGCATCCCTTAAATCATTCTCAATTTTCTCCCTCAGTTTGATTTCCTGACGAAGCATATAATTTAATTTCTGCTCAAGCGTTTTTAAGTGATGTTGATGTATAGCGTCATTTATACTGTCAGCCAATTTCGCAGGCGGAGCCGGCTTTATGAAAAATCTGTAGATATTACCTTCATTAACAACTTCTATTGCAGATTCAATATCCGTACAGGCTGTCAGCATTATTTGCACTACATCCGGTGCGATATCCGTAACTTCTGATAAAAAGTGAATACCATCCATTCCAGGCATATTCATATCAGAAACGACTACAGCGAATGGCCCCTCGGAATGAATCTTCTCAAGACCTTCTTCACCCGTTCTGGCGGTAGTAAGCTCAAATTGCTTACCGAGTATCTTATCATAAAATTTCAAAGTGTTGTCATCATCATCTACAAACAACACTTTATTCGAATTTACCATTATTGTTTCTGACATGTTTCATCCTATTGAAATTGTTTTTGAATTTGATCAATTTCTTCCAGAATATCATTAACAAGTTTCTCATGATCGATATCCTGACCAGTACGAATACCGGATTCAAGTTGCGCGGAAAAAGATACCAGCCTGGTTAACCTATAATTAGCCGCACTGCCTTTAAGTTTATGTGCAGCCTTCTCCATTAATGGATAATCCTTTTCCGATAAACCTTTATGTAAAACATCTTTATATTCATCAATGGATAATGCAAAATCCTTCAACAGTTCAATTACCGTATCTTCATCAATTCCAAGTTCTACAGCCAGTGATTTAATATTAATAAGACCAGATCCATCTGTAATTGCAGCCGAATTATTCAACAATCCAGGTTTAGGAATACAATGCCGCTTTACCTTTAGGTATTTCTTAATTTTAGTATAAAGAACAGTCAAGGTTACTGGTTTTGTCATATAGTCATTCATACCGCTATCGATAAAAATTTTCTTATCGCCGCTAAGAGCTCTTGCAGTTAAAGCAATTATAGGAACAGCTTTAATATTATTGTCCTTTTCATATTTCCGTATTAAACCTGTCGATTCCATTCCATCGCAGTTCGGCATGCTTCCGTCCATCAGAATTAGATCATAATTATTAACTTTACGCATTTCATAAGCTTCAACTCCATCGTTGGCAATATCTGTGAGAATTCCAATTTTATTCAGCATAATCTGCATTAACTTCTGATTATTCCGAACATCCTCAGCTATAAGAATTCTAACAGAATTATTAAAATTAATTCCAGTAATATCGAGATTCTCAGTCAATGCTTTAACATGGGTATCTTCACATTTTGAGCTTTTAAATCTTTTAAGTTGGATTGTAAATAAAAACTCTGTTCCCTCGTTTTCTTTACTCAGAACCTGAAGCTCCCCTCCCATCATTCTGACTAGATGACTGCTTATCGCGAGACCAAGACCTGTTCCTCCATATTTCACAGCTACAGCGGAATCCAACTGACTGAAGGACAAAAACAGTTTATCCAGTTTTTCCGCAGGAATACCAATTCCATTGTCTTTAACAGAAAAAGATATCCGGCAATATTGATTATTATTTTCTTCAACATCAATCTTAACTTTAACAGAACCGCCATCCGGTGTAAATTTAATTGCGTTTGATATTAGATTGGTAATAATTTGCTTCAGACGTAAGGAATCACCTAAGCATAAAGGAATTTCATTATTAATATATGTCGATATCTGAATTTTTTTCTGATTCGCTTTCGCATTGAACAAATTTATTGCAGGAATAAATTCCTTTGTAATATCGAAAGGTGCTAGACTTAGCTCGAATTTTCCCTTTTCAATCTTCGATAAATCAAGAATGTCATTTAGAAGCGTCATTAAATTTGCAGCATTTTCATAAATTGTCTGAACATAATCTTTCTGTATATTATCCAGATCAGTCAGATATAAAAGATCAAGAAATCCGATGATACCATTCATTGGTGTACGTATTTCATGACTCATATTGGCAAGAAACTCGCTCTT
>CAYLTM010000016.1:12357-12671 GCA_964386495.1 uncultured Leptospirales bacterium | reverse complement strand
AATTCGCATGTTATATGTACAACATCATATGAGCCTTCTTTATCTTTTTTTATAGATGTTTCTTTTTTAAAGGCTCCTGCCTTTGTTATAAGGCTTTCCCATGCTTCTTTAAGTTTATTTTCAAAGGATAGCCGCTCAGAAATATCATCAAACGTTACTACCGCACCTGTAATTCCACCCTTCTCTAAAATCGGATTAACCGAAAATTCTACCGGGATTTTCCCGCCTTTTTTGCGGTTAAAATATGAATATTTTACCTGTTTCGATCCGCCATCCCTGAGAGCTTTGCATATTGGACAGTTATGCAATGTATA
>CAYLTM010000016.1:9936-12347 GCA_964386495.1 uncultured Leptospirales bacterium | reverse complement strand
TCAGCATACGGTAATCCATACCAATAAGTTCCTGCTCTTCATACTGAAGAAGTTTTGCACCATAGGGATTAACAAAAGTTATTAAACCGCTGTTATTAATGCCAAAAATACCTTCATTAGTGCTGTACAAAATCAACTCATTCTGCTTGGAAATTCTTGCCATAATTTCGCTGATATGTTTTTGATTTGTTATATCCCTTGCATTGATGACAAAACCATTAATAATATTATCTTCAAGTTTATTTTTACATATTACTTCAAACTGAAGAAAATTACCATTTTTATTTTTAAATGAAAACTCGCCATAAGACGCATAATCAGGTTTTTTTGCGATTTTATCAAGAAATAACTTAAAAGACTCAATTTCAACTTCATGTATATAATCAAAAAAGCATTTTCCTTTCATAGTTACTGATGAAAAACCCATAACAGGTTTTACCGATTCGCTCACATAAGTAATTGTATAAGACTTATCCAATATCGAGATAATATCCGATGAATTTTCTATTAAAGCACGGAATTTAAGCTCATTATTCGCGATATCATCTATAGATTTTTTCCCATATGATATATCTACTATAGTAATTAAAGCATATTCTCTGTTTTCACCAATAAAATCCAAAAACATCTTATACCAGAATTCATTAGCCTGTGAAACATCATTCAATACAATAGCGATGGGATTTATTGTTTGGGAAGCGGATATCGTAATCAACGAGGTCAAATCAAAACCGATCATACCATAATTTTTGGAAAGATAATCATTTAAAGATTCGTTAACAACCAAAGGTTCATTAAAATGAATTTTTGCCCATTCCAACGCAGCTTTATTGAAAAAACGAAGAGTTGAATTCCGGTCAACAACAAGCATGATTGTGCGGGATATTTCAAATACTTCAGAAAATTCTTTTTCATTGGTTACATTATACATATTTCAACTCATTTTATGAATAGAAAATTATAGAAAAAATACCTTAAAACTAATTGCAGATTATCAATAATGAACAACGTAATAACCTGTGAAAATTTAATCAAGTAGTATTTATAAATTTAATATGTATTTTGTATAGCTGCTCACTAATTGGTGGCGATTATGGCTCACCGCCGCCTACGGCGGCTGTGAAGCATTTTTAACACCAATTAATGAGCAATTACGATTTTGTATAAGACTTTATTTATTAATCAGGATGTCGATGCTTAATCGACAGCTTAATTAAATAGAGTCTTAATGCCCTGCAGAGTCAAATATTTGAGATAAGTATTTTCAAAATCAATATTATCAGATATAATCTTTCCGTTACCGCCTGTAATAAATATTTTAAAATCACTATTATATTCATCTCGAATTTTTTCAATATAAGCATTAACTGTAAATATAATCGAATTCATAATGCCAAATGAAACGGCTTCTTCGGTAGATCTTCCCAGTAAGCGGCAATTAGTGAGCAATGATGTATTTTTAATTAATACGGTATTTTTCGTCAGCGAGTCAATCATTAATTGCACACCCGGAATAATCACACCACCCTCGAAGGAATTTCCAAACAAGACTGATATCACAAGTGCTGTACCGGAATTAATTATGATAGCATTACCTGAATAAAATGATCGAACAGCAGCCATATCAGCAATTCTATCGGAACCAAGCTGTGACGGATTGTCATAATTATTTATGAAGGGCATATTCATGTCAGCGGAAATATAGTGACATTCAGATGATGTAAAAACCTCAGAAATTTCATTAGCGCGAAAATTACCAGACTGGTTTACAGAAGAAACAACCATCTTCTCAACAGATCTGTTATTCAAAAACATTCGTATACAAGATACGATGTTATCAAAAACTGCGTTATTATTCACAATTTCGAATACAGAAACAGATTTGTAAAAAACAGGAATATCATCATCAGAAAATATTCCCAGTTTGAAATTCGTATTCCCGATATCTACGGCAATAATCATACTAGTCACGAATATCTTTGCCGGTTTTATACCGCACGATCTCAACTGTTTTCACTTTTAGAAACCAATAAGGCGGGCTAAAAAGACCATTATTATAATGGTAATCGGATTTCTGCAGCAAAGTCGTCAGATCAGTTGAACACATTTTCGGTATGTGATATTCAGAAACATCTGTAATATAGAAAGACGGATTAAATGAAATACCATAAGGGGAATCCTTTTTCTTTTTAATTCTCACACCCAAGGTATAATATGTTCCGGTAGATTTTGTTTTTTCAAAAAAAGCATAATCAGTATCATTAGTTATGTCAGCCCAAAATGTAATTTTGTCATCAGATAATAGAGCCTTTCCCGCAATCTTTCCCTGCATAAGCTGTTTTTTACCGGAAATATTATCGGGCATACGCTGGAAAATATCAGAGATATTGTTCTCAAGATTCTTTTTATCA
>CAYLTM010000016.1:7905-9926 GCA_964386495.1 uncultured Leptospirales bacterium | reverse complement strand
ATAGAGACGATAAGGACTCACAGTCTGCACTTCTTTAATGAGTAATTCATTACCGTACTGTGGATTAAGAGCAGCCCCAGTATCACTTATAAATAATCCATTTTTCCATAAATTATTTTCGGATCCTCCGACACAGAGTCTTCCGGACTGATAATAGAGAATATTTAAAGAGCCGGTTTTATCAAACAATGACTGCTTGTACACTACACTAATACTTTTCCCGCCGGTAATAGTAGAAAGCTTTTTATACGAGACAGCGGATTCATTCGATACCATACCGAGAAGAATTGAATAGACCGGAACTTTTTTCCTGCTTAAAGATAATGAATATTGAGAAGTATAATCCTTATCCGTAAAATCAGAATTAGAAATAATAAATACAATCTTCTCATTATCTTTTTTCCATGATAAATCAGATGCTGCCCATTTAACCGCCTTCTGAAAACTCATCTCACTATTTGTTCCATTAATTTTGATATCATCAATATTTTTTGAGAAAGACAAATAATTATTCAACGGACCCGCAATATCGGGATATTTTTTTTTATCATTATATGTAACAATAAAGATTCTGCTGCTGTCCCAATTCTCATATATATTACGTGAAAACTCTTTTAAGGAATCTTTAACAAAAGCTATATCGTCATTCATATTATATGAAGCGTCAATCAAGCATGCAATATCTATACCGTTTTTCTTATCAACGGAAAGTCCAGCAGGAAAAGCGATCATAAGAGATTTATTATCTTTTTCAGTAAGAGCATAAAGTGTTTCAGCAGTATTATTGGTTTTAGAAATAATGGACTTTGTCTTGGCGGAAAATAAAATACTTTCAACTTTATATAATTTCGAAGTTTTTACTATCTTTCCAGTAACCACATAATCAACATATCTCATTTTACAAAAAAGAGCGAGATCTTCTAATGACAACTCATATATAGGATTAATTCCAAGTTGTTTAAGATCCTTTTCCAGCTGCAGGGGGTTATATATATTAAACCGGTTTTTCACATAAATGGCAATTCCAGTTAATTTTGCGAACTCATCACCTTGTTCCGTGCCGAATTCCACCGAAGCATTTTCAACTTTATACGGAAAAACCGCGATACTGGAAGCACTAAGTTGAGACGCATAGAAAAATATCAAAAAAAAAGACAAAACCAAAACTTTCAAAAGATTCATAAAATCCCTTCAGTTTGTATAATAGACAAACCGTCATCAATTGTTTTGACTCTGGTAAATGATGAAGAATCCGTCGCGGATGATATAAAACAGCCACCGCCTACAGTTACCGAATCCGGAATCCTGCAGTTTTTCCCAACCAGTGTGATACCATTAAAAAGCGATTTCGGGAAATCATTATTTTTAAGATTATCCATAGAAGTCCCGATACGACAGGAATCACCAATATTATATAATCTGTCGGAATTACTATAGTCGGTAAATTCATCCAATATGACGCGGGTTAAATTAGTTTTTTTTCCGATCGCGGCAAATGGTAAAATTATAGAATCACGAACAACACTTTTTTCAGCTATGATTGCCCCGGGAAAACAAATAGAATTCTCAAGAACCCCATTTACAAAACATCCCTCCGCGATAAATGAATTTTTAACATCACCGTACATTCCAATAAAAGTTATTTCATTTGGGATGATACCGCTGACCAGTGAAGTGTCCTTGAAAATTTTATCAAAAAGCTCTCTACTCTTGAAAAAACTCATGTTAACATCATAGTATTCCGGAATATTCCTTAAGTACCATAGATCGGCATGATATGATGAATAGGAAACGCCCTGATGTATCAGCATGTTATTAAGCATTTCAAAAATATTCGGCGCGTGGATTTTCTTCTTTTTAATATCCCGTAAAACACTCATCAATGATTTTTTATTTGTTATCAATATCGTATGAGACATTTTTGGAACACCATTTTCAATAAATTTGTATAAAACGGTGTTGGTTCTTTTTTTTAGATATTTACGATACAGATCATTAAAATTGATGTAGGATGGAGTATC
>CAYLTM010000016.1:4426-7895 GCA_964386495.1 uncultured Leptospirales bacterium | reverse complement strand
GAGTATCGCCATTATAAATAATATAATAATCACTCGGATTATTCTTAAACATATCATAACAATTATCAACGGTGACATCATCATATAATACTGGGTGAACAGCCAGCGTTTTGCCTTTCGCAACAGGATGATTATTAAGATAGCATTCAAGATCATCTAATACATCACTGAAGATTATCGCTCGTGCAAAATTAGCTACAACAGCATTTCTAAGAACAAAATCGACAACCCGATACTTTGCAGCAAAGGGCAGCATATATTTCGACCTTAGGTTCGTTAAGGACAGCAAAGAATTATTTTTTGCAGCAGGATAGGAAACAAGTGTTACATTATTCATCTTTTTTTTACATAAGTTATAAAATCAAACTATCAGTAATTGCCCCCTAAAAGATTATCTCTGAAAAATTTAACGCGGTTTTTAGATTTCGATGAATCTTTTTTATCGAGGGTTCCTTTATCAAGAGCTATGTCAAGAAGCTTTACACTTTCGTCAGTTCTATTAACCAACAGCTTTTTTTCTTCTTTTTTCTTATCTACTTCAAGAGTTTTATCAGAATCCTTTTTCATAGTATCAAATTTGTTATCAATCTGATCCTGCGTAAGCATTCTCATGGGCATATCGTCTAATCCGGATTCGGAATCAGTCACATCAGAATCGTAAGCGTCATCATCCTCGTCATCATAATCAACTGAGACTTTTTGAGCTGGTGCCGATTTCTTCTTAGCACTTTTTTTTGGAGTCTTCTTTTTCAATAACGTCGGTATTTCTTCTGTGGAATCACCTTCAATTTCGTTTACGAGATTTTCAGGAGGATTCATGATCTGCAGTTCAAGCAGCTTAACTCTTTCACCAACGAGAAGATTAATTTGCTTTTCTATCGTTAAATATATTGGTGTCGCGAACGATTTTTCTTTTTGTATGAGCTTTTCCAGCTTCCGAAGTTCTCGAACATCATTATCGAGAGCCTCAATTCTTTTAAGAACGTGTATAATTTTCATAAGCTGTGATCCTCCGAATTAAACAATTATTTAACTTCTACAGGTTTAAATCAATCAAAAAAAAAATAATAATCAGTAAAATTATGAATTAAATTTCAGGGGGATTCTATTCTGTTGAAAAAATTAAAAAACAACAGTTCCATCATTTTCCACAGAAAATTCATTCTTGCAGGTCGGGCACATATAGGCACCGCTTTGTTTTACTCGAAGAAAACTACCACAATGACTACATTCGACAACCAGCGGATTCGAAAAAAACACAACTTGTACAGGATTATTAATTTCTGGAACTTTAGGAACTTGCCTCATTTCCGGTGCGTCGGAATAATTATTTGAATAATCACTCAAAATAACTTCCTGCTCTTTTTCTATATTTGCAGAAGGCAACGGGATAAACTTGGTTTCCTTATCAGAGCGTTTATGATTAAAAAACTCATTATAAATAAAGTTAATTGATTGCTGTTTTGTTTCAACAATATTCAATATTTTATTAACATTAAGAGTATTCAGTAAAACAGAGACCTCACAAGGAAGTGAGCAAAGAATCATTATACCATCATTAGCCGCAACCATACGTGCTGCATACATTAGAGAACCGATACCCTCGGAAGATACAAACCTTAAACTTTTACAGTTTAAAACAATAAGATTTTTCCCTTTACTAAGAAGATATTCAATATCATTTTCAAACGCGGCCGCATTACGGGAATCAAGACTATTGTTAACCTCAATTACAGTTACACTTCCCTCGATTTCCTGATAATTACCGTCACCCTGCATCTATTTACTCCTTCTATTTATAGGAATTGCGTCTATTATATCCTGCGGAATATTCTTCCTAATGAATTTTTCAGACTGCATGGAATTTTCCGCAAAAATATTTACCGCATCAATCCGAGATATTCTATCATCAGCGTTCTGATCAACAAGGAAATTTTCCGATACATTCTGCGTAACTATAGTTTCTTCACGTTGAACTTTCTTGAATTCTTCATTAAATGCTCCAAAATCAGAAATTATCGGATTCTGCTTATTACAAGTTGTAAGAAAAATAATTACAGCAAATAAAAAGGACAATATAATCGAGGCGGATATAATAATTATATCGGCTCTTTTCTTCAAATTTAAAGCGGAGGTAATCTCGCTGTAAACCTTCTCCTTATTAAAAATAAAATTCACCGTTCCAATTTTACTATGATTTCTCACAACAGCCCTTGAAGCAAGCAAACCATTACGATCAACTTCGCTATAATAGGCATTCTTGATCTGAACAATTTCCTCTTTAGAGAAAGGAATTTTATAATCCAAAATAAAATAATCGGTAATGTAAACCTTATCATCAACGGATTTCAACGGCAGAAAAATCTGATCCAGATTATAATAAAACTCATCCGTAGCAATATTGTAATTCAAAGAAGCCGCTTCAGAAGAACTGGAATGCGCCATAATTTTTCCGTCGTTTAAAACGAAAAACGCTTTAGAAAAACCCGCTTTCTCCATATGCTGCTCAAAATACTGGGATAATTTCAAATAATTCTTCTCTTTAATGTCTGTTAATTCAGCAATACTTACAGACGCATCTACAAGAGAAGACGCAGAATTCTTCATCCCGTTTACAATCTCATGTATTTTGTTTTTAGTTATACCTGAAATATATTGATCTGCAAAATAATCAAGCAGAAACATCAGGGTAAATAAAACAATTACAAAAGAAAGAAAGCTTAATAATATTTTTTTTAAGTATTTCATATATTTCTATCACTACTATATCGGAACATCCGTGAGGAATCATGATGAAAAATTAACAACATACCATTACTACAGACTGTAAAATAGAAATAATTATTCTTCAGAAGCCTGCTGTTTTGATACTCTTTGCTTAAGATTATCTTCCTGAACCTGAAACAATATCTGACAATTATCATTCTGGTCATAAGTTTCTTTAACTATCGTATAATTACGGACTGTACCGCTGAATTCCTTTTGTATAGCCACACCTGTAGCCATTATGTCCGTCACACCTACTATTCCAGAAATTCGTGAGCCGACAAACTTTTCGACTACCTTTTTCTGTGCACTTAATATAGCCGCTTCTTTAGCTGTCGCACGTCTTTGTATCTGTTCAACAGATCCTGCCTTCGGCATCCCAACGGCAGACTCTACAAAAGTATTATCATTCACCCACCCTTCACTAACAAAGGTTTCACCTTGAACAGGTCCGGAAGTAACCGGCGGCGGCGGCGGAGTATATGTCCTCGGTGGCTCATAACTTGTCTGCTCCGTTCTGCAGGAAAAGATCGTAGAAAATAAAACAACCGCAATGAGCAGAAGTAAAATATCTTTCATGCTTATCACCACCAAAATAAATTATATTCAAAACACTTTTTTTCTATTTTTAGTATGAAAGAAGGTCAAGAAAAAAAATAAAAATTTTTGCTCAAATCTAATTTTTTTTGCAAAAATAATTTGA
>CAYLTM010000016.1:0-4416 GCA_964386495.1 uncultured Leptospirales bacterium | reverse complement strand
AATAATAAGTTTGACAGAAAAACGATATTTTAATTGTCTGTCATCACAGGCGAGACGCTAGCTCAGTCGGTAGAGCAACTGCCTTTTAAGTAGTGGGTCGAGAGTTCGATTCTCTCGCGTCTCAAAGAGAACTTCAAGTTCTCATGTATGGCCCCGTCGTCTAGGGGTCTAGGACACCGGGTTTTCATCCCGGCAACAGGGGTTCGAACCCCCTCGGGGTCGCAAAAAAAAAGACTGCTTGAAAAAGCGGTCTTTTTTTTGTCTTTTTTTCAGAATAATTCCTTCCCTCACGCAACAGTATAATTAAGAATAATAACTTGACAGGTATAATCACAATCGGTAAAATAAAATTTTGTCGAGGAGGTTGTATGAAATTATCGAATGAAGCAAAAGTCGGTTTGTTAGTAACATTAAGCTTTACCTTATTCATAAGTCTGGTAGGAATTCTAACAAAAATAAATGTCAGTCAGAGCGGATATAAGATAAGATTATATTTTACTTTTCTAAACGATCTTGGGGTTGGTTCAGCTGTCAAGATTGGCGGTGGAATAAAAATCGGCGAAGTCGTAACAATAAACCAATCCGGTGACAAATCGGAAGTAGTCCTCTGGATTAAAAATGAGTACAAACTCACAAAATCCACGTCGTTTGCAATATTTACAACCGGCATAATCGGTGAAAAATATATTAATGTAATAGTACCGGCAGTAAACATCAACGAGGGATATCTACAGGATGGCGATGTCAAATATGGTATTGATCCAGCGTCATTTGACAGAATGATGCAGACCTTTCAATCATTTTTCCAGGACAAGGAAGGCGGTGAAGTACTTGCGGATATCTTTAAAAACTCAGATATGTTTGTTCAAAATTTGAATGAAATTGTGAGTGATAATAAAACCGATATAAAAACCACTGTGGTAGTCGCGAGATCTACAGTAGAGAATTTGTCCGTCGAAACGAAAGAACTTATGCGTAATGTAAACATCATGGCAAGAAATGTCGCTCAGATTTCCGAGCAAAACAAGACGGATATTAATTCCACACTAAAGAATCTTTCCGAATCCACCGCGACGCTTAATAAGCTGACTTATCGTATTGATAACGGAAAAGGCACTCTAGGCAAATTGATTCATGATGAGGAAATATATAATAACTTACGAGACGCTTCGATATACGCGAAGGATCTTTTTTATGATCTCAAACAGGATCCGTCAAAACTTTTTTTCAAATCCAACAGGTAGGCATGGCTAAAGAAAAACTTTTCGTATGCAGTAATTGCGGGACAGAATTTTCCAAGTGGGAAGGAAAATGCAAGTCCTGCGGGGAATGGAATACTATTGCCGATAAACCTAAGTCGCTTCAAAAAACTTTCGTGAAGCCTGCTGTTAAAGCTCAGAAATTAAATTTATTACCAACAGAAAATCTTTCGAGAATAAATACCGGCAGTAAGGAATTCGACATTACTACAGGTGGCGGGCTGGTTCATGGAAGTACTGTTCTAATAGGCGGTGAACCGGGTATTGGAAAATCCACACTCGCGCTGCAAATAATAAACAAGTGCCTGTCGTTATATGTGTCAGGTGAAGAATCGCCATCGCAAATAAGACAAAGAGCCGATCGTTTAAAAGTGGCGACTGATAACATTTATATTACAACGAATACAATCGTGGAAGAAATTGAGCAGCTCATAGACGACGTTAATCCTCTCATCGTTCTAGTCGATTCGGTACAGACGATTTCTACCAGTCAGGTGTCGAGTCAATCGGGATCAGTCGCACAAATTCGCGAGTCGGCTTCGCGCCTGTCGGATTTTTGCAGAAGCAGAAACATTACTCTCTTATTAATCGGACACATCACGAAAGAAGGAAATATTGCGGGTCCGAAAATTCTTGAACACATTGTTGACACCGTATTATATTTTGAAGGTGATTTCACGCGCGAATACCGGATATTACGCGCTTTTAAAAATAGATACGGTTCAGTGAATGAAATTGGTCTGTTTCAAATGACTTCGGAAGGATTGTCTGAAGTCGCTGATAAAAACAGTATTTTCTTAAGTCCATATTTAAAGCAGTCCCCCGGCAACGCGATCTGTGCCGCCATCGAAGGCAGCCGCACCATACTGTTTGAAATACAATCACTTGTTGTTACATCCGCTTTCGCGAATCCGCGAAGAATGGCGGACGGCTTCGATCTAAACAGATTCATTCTACTTGTTGCGGTTATTGAAAAACATTTAGGATTAAAGCTCTCTGCAACCGATGTCTATCTGAATGTTGCCGGCGGTTTTCAGATTAATGAAACCGCGTCCGATTTGGCAGTCGCTGTTTCAATAATATCCAGTTATCTAGGAAAAGCTGTCTCTTCACATACTGGTTTTCTGGGCGAGATCAGTTTATCGGGTGATATACGCCCTGTATCACAGTCCGAAAGACGTGTTACCGAGTTTGAAAAGAATGGGTTTAAAAGAGTTTTCCTTTCTGCAAAAGATGCCTCCATTTCAGAAAAGGTTTTCAGCGGAAAAATATTTTCAGTCGGGAATATTTCCGAAATAGTAAAAAACCTTTTTGAGTAATAACTATTTCACCATTAATTAAAATATTGTTTAAAGCCTCTAAAATATTTATTGAACTATATTAGAGGCTTTAAACATTTTAATGCTATTCCCAGATATTTATTTAATACAAATTTTATTTTTTCTGGCTCAACCGGTTTCGTGAGAAAATCATCCATCCCAGCAGCCAGACACTTGTCCTGTTCTTCTTTAAATGCTCCTGCCGTTAGTGCGATTATAGGGATATGCGTACCTTTTTCTTGTTCAGTTTTCCTTATCTCTACAGTAGCAAACAAACCATCAACTTCCGGCATCTGAACATCCATAAATACCAGATCAGGCAGCTCGATTTTATATTTTTCAAACGCTTCTAAACCATCAGTTGCTTCAATAATCTGTACATTAGATATAATATTATTTAACACCGCTTTAATCATCATCATATTCATCTCAACATCTTCAGCTACCAAAATTTTTATTTTGTCTCCCTGTATATTAAGTTCTGGAATATCTGAATCTGTGAGCTTTATTTCTTTTTGTTCTTGCACGTGAATCTGTTTTAAACAAGAGTATAGATCATCGACTTTAACTGGTTTCATTAATTTGAACTTCACTCCCAGCTCATCACATTTAGTATGAAATTCTTCATCATCTGATGGTGCGTACAATAGAATGATATCCTGTTTATCAGGTTTAATTATCATTTTTTCACGTATCAAACGAATAGTTTCAAGACCATCAATATAAGGCATATGATAATCGCAGATAATTATATCGAAGGGTTTTGATGTTTCCAATAATTTCATTGCGGTTAAACTATTATTACATGATTCACTAATAATATTCCACTTTACCAGCATTTGTTCTAAAATAACGCAGTTCTTGTCATTATCGTCTATTATTAAACAACGTTTGATTAAATCAATTGACGAATATTTGATATCATTGGCTTCTTCAGTCTCAGTGATAATATTAAAAAAGAAAGAGGTTCCTTCCCCGTGTTTACTCTCAATATGTATCTTACTCCCAAATTTTTGAGCAATCATATCAGATATTATAAGCCCCAAACCGGTTCCTCCGAATTTCCGGGTGGTGGAACTATCTGCTTGAGAAAAAGCCTTAAATAATTTCTGCTTCTGCTCTTCTGAAATGCCGATTCCAGTATCTCGAACAACGAAACAGAATCTACCATTGTTCCCGCCTAGTCCAAAATACTCAATTTTAAGTTCTACCTCACCCTTCTCGGTAAACTTGACAGCATTGCTCAGCAGATTAGCAAATATTTGTTTTAAACGAATAGGGTCGGTTACGGCAAGTCGCGGCATTTTAACATCGATGTTTAGCAGCAATTCGAGTCCCTTTTTACCAGCAGAATATTTTACAATATCAAGACTGTTCTCCAATAATTCTACCATGTCAGTTTTAATCATCTCAAGATGAAGCATCCCTGCTTCTATCTTTGAAAAGTCAAGAATATCATTGATAATTGCCAACAAAGTATGACCTGAAATATTAGCGTTTTCAACATACTTCTGTTGTACCGACGATAAAGGCGTATTTTTTAATAGGTCAGTAAAACCGATTACACCATTAAGAGGTGTTCGAATCTCATGACTCATATTAGCTAGAAACTCAGACTTGGCTTTAGAAGCGGATTCCGCCTGTTCTTTGGCGATCTTTAATTTTTCTTCGGCGATTTTTCTTTCGTTAATATCAACGTGAACACCGACAGCCCTATTAGGTTTTCCTGATTCGTCATCAAGATATGCTTTACCTTTACCCATGATCCATTTAAAAGAACCATCTTTACATTGCAGTCGAAACTCCACCTCATAAGGTCTGCCTGATTCAATGCTCTG
>CAYLTM010000015.1:39706-40895 GCA_964386495.1 uncultured Leptospirales bacterium | reverse complement strand
CACAGTCGCAGAAAATTACCTGTCCGCTGAAAAAGATTATTATTATAGCAAGTGCAAATGAGCTGTTGTACATGGGAGATTATGAATGATGGAGAGAGTGAAAAAGTGAAAAGTAGAAAGTAGAAAGTTATAAAGTTGAAAGTTATAAAGTTAAAAGTTATAAAGTTGAAGGTTGGAAGGTTGGAAGGTTGAAAGGTTGAAAGTTGAAAGTCGGAAAGTTGGAAAGTGTGATTGTGTTTGTGTATGTGTGGGAATTTTTGAATTATGAATGTTGAATTTTGAAGGTTGGAAGGAGTGAAGAGCGTCTAACAGAGCAGTGCGACGCTCAACGAACGGACTATTGTGGTGAAATCTCTCAGTCGGCAGAAAACTTCCCTGTAGAAGGGGAGCCGGTTCTGCCGACTGAGTAGTGCAAATTGACTAGTCGCCCTTAATTACCAATGATCGGCACATAATAACGCCATTAATAGAACGGATCTCTTTAAGAACATCATCACCAATACAGTCATCAGTATCAATAATATTGTACGCGTATTCTCCGCGATTCTTATTCATCATGTCAGAAATATTTATATTCCTTTCAGCGAGTTTAGTAGTAATCTGCCCAACCATGTTCGGAATATTTTTGTTTCCAATTACAAGTCTACACTTTCCAGTAGACGGCATTTCACAATCAGGAAAATTTACAGAGTTTTTGATATTACCAGACACCAGATAATCCATTAACTGTTCAGCTGCCATTACCGCACAGTTGTCTTCCGCTTCATCAGTAGACGCGCCAAGATGAGGTATGCAGATTACATTCTCCATAGACAATAGCTCGTCGTCAGGAAAGTCTGTAACATACTTGCTGACTTTTCCAGCGGCGATAGCGCCTTTCAGGTCTTTGTTGTTCACCAGCCCGCCCCTTGAAAAATTCAGAATCACCACACCGTCCTTCATAATTTTAAACTTCTCATTGTTGAATAATCCCTTAGTAGTGTCGGTCAACGGCACATGCATAGAAATATAGTCGCAGTCAACCAGCATGAGATCAAGACTTTTGCTCTTTTTGACTTTTTGTTTAAGATTCCACGCGTGATCAATTGAAATAAACGGATCAAAACCGATAACATTCATGCCAAGAGATAACGCGTCGTTGGCAACCATTACGCCGATTGCACCAAGACCAATGACACCAAGTGTCTTG
>CAYLTM010000015.1:39344-39696 GCA_964386495.1 uncultured Leptospirales bacterium | reverse complement strand
TTAATAGTCTGCACCCATTCCAACGCCATTGGAATATTTCTGGATGCCATAAGCATACCGGCAAATACCAGCTCCTTCACGGAATTCGCGTTCGCCCCGGGAGTGTTAAATACCACAATGCCTTTTTCGGAACACTTAGGTATTGGAATATTATTTACACCAGCACCAGCCCGTGCGATTGCAAGCAGTGAAGCCGGCAGCTCAGTTTTGTGCATGTCAGCACTGCGGACAAGTACCGCGTCCGGATGAGTGAATTCTGAAGCGATTTCATAGTCCTCCCTCGGAAAAACATTTATACCAATTGGAGAAATTTTATTTAGCGTTTGAATTTTATACATAGTGCCTCCTATTT
>CAYLTM010000015.1:26601-39334 GCA_964386495.1 uncultured Leptospirales bacterium | reverse complement strand
GAAATTTTTCATAAACTCTACAAGTTTGATTACACCCTCTTTCGGCATAGCATTGTACATTGACGCTCTCATACCGCCGACGCTTCTATGACCCGCAAGATTCACAAACCCGTTTTTGTCAGCTTCTTTAACAAATTTTTTATCAATATCTTCTCTGCCTGTTACAAAAGGAATGTTCATCAGCGAACGATCTTTCTTTTCGACAGTCGCTTTAAACATTGCAGACCCGTCAAGATAGTCATAGAACAGTCCAGCTTTATCTTCGTTAAGTTTCTGCATAGCAGTCAGACCGCCAAGATCCTTCAGCCACTCGAATACCAGTTTCGCGAAATAGATTCCATAAGTCGGCGGTGTGTTATACATAGAACCGTTATCGTTATGAATTTTGTACTTAAACATTGTAGGGGTGATGTCCATCGCATTGCCGATAAGATCTTCCCTGATAATTACTACTGTAAGTCCTGCCGGTCCGATATTTTTCTGAGCGCCCGCGTAAATTACTCCATACTTTGAAACATCCACAGGTTCAGATAATATGCAGGACGACATGTCAGATATCAACGGCACATTTCCAACATTCGGCAATTCTGTAATACGTGTACCGAAAATTGTGTTGTTGGTAGTAATATGCACGTAATCAATGTTATCTCTGAAAACAACTTTTTTCATATCCGGAATATAGTTGAAATTCTTATCTTTTGAAGACGCTGGAATCGCAACATCTATGTATCTTTTCGCTTCTTCAATAGCTTTGCTTGACCACATTCCTGTGTCGATATAATCGGCTTTTTTGTTTTTTACAGCAAGGTTCATCGGTACCATAGCAAATTGTGCTGACGCACCGCCCTGCAAAAACAACACTTTATAATTAGCAGGAATGTTCATCACTTCCCTGAGAAGTCTTTCAGTCTCGTCAAAAATTTCCTGATACATTGGAGACCTATGGCTCATTTCCATTACTGACATTCCATGATTTTTATAACACGCCAGTTCTTCAGCCGCTTTTTGTAGAACTGCTTCCGGTAAAGATGATGGTCCCGCAGAAAAATTGTAAACTCGTTTCATAATTGTTCTCCTTATTCTATATATTATTCAAACCAATAAGTGACGAAAGATATCTGAGCTCCTTTAAAACATCTATGTTTGTCACATAAATATTTTCTCCAACAGTTATGGGGCTTCCAGTCATGTTGACTATTCCTTTTATACCGCCCTTTTCAAGCCGCTCAGCAGTAGATTGCGCGTCCTTCGACGGCACCGTAATCACCCCTAGCTCGATGTGCTTTTCCATAACTACTTCGGGTATACGGAAAGCGGGGTATAGCGGAATATTCGACGTCATCGTTTCAATTTTGTTGATGTTTGAATCGAAACCCGCCACGATTTCGTAATTACTGCCTAACAGCAATTCATAGTTAAATATCGCCGAACCCATTCGCCCGATACCAACGATGCACACCTTTTTTTTCGCCGACATATCAAGTCTGCCGGATATAAAATTCATCAAAGCTGCTATATCATATTTCGCGCCGAAATTTCCAAGATTCCCCAGAGAATTTATATCCTTACGGATAGAATCCGCGCTGAAACCCAATATATTCGCAAGTTCCTTCGAAGAAATCTTCTGCACATGCCGCATCGACATTTCTTCTAAAACCTGGTATATCTGGCAAATTCGATATAATGTGTGTTTCGATATTTCCTTCATACGTAGCAATATAGTTTATTTGTGAAATTTCGTCAACATTTTTTTTGCTATTTGTGAATTTTTTCACAAATAATTTCGTATTATCTCAGAATAAAGGTGCCAGAGCAATATACAATGGTGCCAGAGAACGTAAAAAAAATGTAAAATGGTGCCAGAGCTCTTAAAAACTGACAATAATGAATAATTGCCAAATAAATTAACTTTAAATTGACATAATTTACAGTAGACAGCTAATGAGTTTAGGTGATTTTAGTTAACTAATCCGAATGTCGAAATTCCAAAATAATTTCGTAAAATATTATCCGGTGTTTAGATATAATTGAAAATTTATATATGATGGAGTTAAACAATGCTTGATAACTATACTCTAGCAATATTATTTATTATGATCTCCACCCTGCTGATTATCGCACTTATATTTAATATTTGGTCCAGGGTTAGATATCCCGGTATAATCATATGGACAGTGGGTGTAATTATTATCACATTTTCATTTTTCGGATTAGCATACCAGCGGTATTTACCGAAAATTTTAGGTATAGTAATTACAAATAATGCCGTTATCGGGGGATTCATCTGTTTTTTAATAGGCGTTGATCGTTTTTATGGGAAAAAAAGCAAAGGTCTTTGGTACGCGGCTCCTCTCGTCATCAGTATCGCGGTTTTCATATTTTTCACATATGTTACCGACAATACAAAATTTAGAATCACATATATTTCAGTTATATTCGTTATTATTTTATCTATGACAATTTACAGTATTATTACCGGTCTGCCGAAAGTTAACCGACGACCTTTCGTTTTGCCGGTTTTGGGTTTTGGAGTATATTTGATTTTCAGTTTAGTTAGAATTGTTTCATCAATTTTAATGCCGCCTGTTCAGTCTATTCAGGATACCGGATTTATGCTTTCTATGACGTTTTTCCTGGCAATCTTTTCAATCACCACAACGTCCCTTAGTTTACTGGTGATCACCAAAGCTAGATTTGAAAACGAACTTCTCGAAAAAAACTCTGAGCTTAATAAGATTAACGAAACAAAAGATAAACTCTTTTCTATTATTTCACACGATCTTCGTGGTCCTATAGGCGGAACAGCTCATCTTTTAAATATATTGATTAGTAAATTTAACCAGGTTTCCAATGAACAATTATCCAAATGGCTGATTACCATTAAAGATTCCACCGATAACACATATTCTTTGCTGAATAATCTCCTTTCATGGGCGGAATCGCAAAGAGGCTCGATTTCTTATAATCCCGAAACAATATCGCTGTCGGTAATTATTACGGATACCATTAGTACGCTTAATCATTTGTTTGAAAATAAAAATATCACTGTTAAAAACTTAATTACCGATAATTTGTATGTATTCGCTGACTCCATTATGGTAAACACTATTATTAGAAATTTGTTGTCAAACGCGGTTAAGTACTCATACAACAATGGCATAATTGAAATTGGCGAAACTCGTGACAATGTTTTATTGGGAATATATATTAAAGACAATGGCTGCGGCATGGATGATTCGACCACTAATAATCTTTTTAACTTTTCCTACACAAGAAGTACTCCCGGCACTTCCGGCGAATCCGGTTCGGGTTTTGGACTAATCTTAACAAAGGAATTTGTTGACGTATGCGGCGGGAAAATACTTGTTGAAAGCATTGTTGATAGTGGTTCTGTTTTTAAAATATTTTTTCCTGTGGCTTAGTGGGATATTTTTAATTTCGTAAAAAGGAACTTTCTGTGAAACGTATCATGCGGTTTTTTAAAAGATTTCTAATACCTGACGATTTTGAAATTTCTTATCCAGAGACTTATCTCGGCGAATTGAAACGTCAAAGTAATAAAATAGTTTTCCCGGCATCGCTAATCGCTTTTTTTGATTGGATGGGATATATTCCTATTGATATGGCTCTTCTTCCGGATAAACCAATTATCGTCTTCTTTCGAGTTGGTCTGTCAGTCATCAGTTTTATCATTTTACTTTTACTTATTCCCAAAAAGACCAGAGAATATGGCATGTCCTTTCTTATTTTTTTGGGATTCTATCTTTTATGGGCAACAGCGATTTTGACAGGTCTTGCCGTATCTGAACCCGTTTACTTCGGAGGGTATCTTTTTGTTTTGATGCTTCCTCTGCTTGGTCCGCTTCCTTTGAAAATCAGCATGTCAATGATATGGTCATCAGCATTAATATTTATTATTGTTGCCACGGCAAATGGTATGGAATATACATCCCTGCACGCTCGTTATCGGCTGAATGATCTAATCGGTGTTTTAATTGTATCTTCACTATTTACATATTTTCTCGACAAAATCAGATATAGAAGCTGGCTGAAATCTAAGAAAATTGAAAGTCAGGGTAAAGAGCTTACTGATGACAAAAAAAGGATTGATGAACTTCTTCTGAATATTCTACCCGAACCTGTTGTAATTGAATTAAAAGAAACCGGTTCCGTAAAACCCGTATTTTATAATTCCGCGACTGTCGTTTTTACTGATTTTGTGGGATTTACTTCGATTGCGGAAAAGCTGACTCCTGAAAAACTTATATTCGAACTTGATCAATGTTTTTCATCATTTGATAAAATTATGGATAAATACGATATGGAAAAGCTGAAAACTATCGGCGATTCCTATATGTATGCCGGTGGTGTTCCCCGCAACAGCAGTACCGCTCATATCGATGCGATACTTGCGGCATTTGAGATTTTACAGTACATGGATGGTTTGAATAGCCGAAAAATATGCGTTGGTGATGAATACTGGCAAATTCGTATTGGCATTAATACCGGTTCTCTCATGGCTGGCATTGTCGGAGAAAAAAAATTCGTTTATGATGTTTGGGGAGATTCCGTGAATATCGCGAGTAGAATGGAAACCCATGGCGAAGTGCAGAAAATCAACATCTCTGAAAAAACCAATGAAATAATTCAAGATTTTTTTATTACGGAATATAGGGGGAAGGTTACAGCAAAAAACAAGGGTCCGCTGGATATGTTTTTTGTCGTAGGTATTAGACCTGAGCTTTCAATTAATGGAGAGGGTTTATGTCCTAATGAAGATTTTTGTGACAAATATGAATCATTAAAAATGTTGAATAATCTCCCGTAACTTTTACATGAACAATTCCGGCAAAAAGGATTCAGCACTTCTGATTTCGACGGTACTATCTTTACAACTGTTTATATTGTTTTCGTCTCATTTTCTTCTCGTACGACCAAAACGCACTGTAATGCGGATTAGTCAAGACTTTTTCGCAATACAGTGCGGAATAGTCGGAAAATCAATCTGAACCATTTATATAAAGGGTTATCTTTTTCTGTTTAATAATACCATCAATTCCGCTAATAATCCAAAGAAGAAAAACTGTGAGCCGATTAATATCAATACCATGACAGCATTTACATGAACGACGGGTTTACCGGTAATACCTGTCAGCCAGCGGAACATTTCATATGCGATAATTATCAACGCGGTAATTAACGAAAGAAATCCCAGTGAACTGAAAAACTTCATTGGCTTATAGCATATGAGCAATAGCAGAATCTGGTAGAAAACCTTGAAGGGATATTTCATCGACACAAATGATTTCCCTGTGTTTCTTTTACGGAAAGATACCGCGACATGTTCAAACCTCATACCGTTGTAATAAGCGTCAAGAAGAACCTGCTGTGTATAATTATAATCGCCCGGTAAAAAAAACAAAGAAAGATAATCTGCGTTTACCGCGAAAATTCCGGGCTGACTATCTTTAAGAGGCCAACCAGTCATCAGGCACATCAGTTTTGTAAAAAAGATATTTCCCAGCCGTCTTACAACAGGCATTCTATACTCGATTTTATCAAAACGTTTGCCATAAACGATATCGGCGTTATCTTCCACAATAGGTTTGATGATCTCCTTGATGTCCGCGGGATCGTGCTGAAGATCGGCGTCAAATTTTATCGCGATATCTGCCTTGTCATTGCGTGCTGCTGTTAAACCGGATCGTATCGCGGCGCCAAGTCCTCTGTTAACTTTGTGATTAACAATTTTATCCGCACCGGCTTTTTTCGCCTCGGCGAGAGTGTTGTCCTTCGAACCGTCATTAACAACATAGACCAGAAGCTCGAATCCCTTAACGAGGTTCTTCTGTTTTTTCAGTTCAGTAATTGTCTTGGCTATCGTTTTTTCCTCATTGTAGGCTGGTACGACAACGATAAGCTTTTTATTCCCTTTCATAGTTTGTGATTACTCCCATTCAATAGTTGACGGCGGCTTAGACGATATATCCAGAACAACTCTGTTTACGCCGCGCACCTCATTAATAATTCTGTTGGATATTCTCCTTAAAAGCGCGTCCGGTAAATACGCCCAGTCGGCTGTCATCGCGTCAACAGATGTTACCGCACGTATAGCAACGACATTTTCATAAGTGCGTTTGTCGCCCATTACGCCGACGGATTTCACCGGCAAAAATACTGTAAATACCTGCCACAGGTCGCGGTATAATCCGGCTTTGCGCACCTCGTAAGCGAGAATATCATCGGACTCTCTTAGAATAGTCAGGTTCTCTGGAGTAATTTCTCCGATTACGCGTATTGCAAGTCCCGGTCCGGGAAACGGCTGGCGGTAAATTATTTCTTCCGGCATTCCGAGTTCAAGACCAAGCTCGCGTACTTCATCTTTGAAAAGTTCTTTAAGCGGTTCAATAACCTGCCCGCTTTTAATGAGCTCCATTACCTCGGCGACACGGTTGTGATGACTCTTAATAGTATCCGACGGTCCTTTAGTGGAAACAGATTCTATAACGTCCGGATATAATGTTCCCTGCGAAAGAAAATCAAACCTGCCTATTTTTCCGGCTTCCTCAATGAATACCGCGATAAATTCCTTGCCGATTATTCTTCTTTTTTCTTCCGGATCGGTAATCCCTTTAAGCTTTGTAATAAACCGTTCGGAAGCGTCAACGGCTATAACATTCAGCTCCATTCCCTTATATCGTTTAAGCACATTTTCGCGTTCGTTTTTCCGCAGAAGACCATTATCCACAAACACACAGTATAGTTTATCACCGACAGCTTTTTTAAGAAGCATCGCCGCGACTGATGAATCTACTCCGCCGGACAGACCAAGAAGAACCGTTCCATCGCCAATGTCCTTCTTTATTGATTCGATAGACGACTCGATAAATGATTTCATTGTCCAGGTAGCTGATAATCCGCAAATATCAAAAACAAAATTGCTTAAAATTTCTTTACCATGAATTGTGTGATGAACTTCGGGATGAAACTGCACACCGTAAATTTTGCGTTCAATATTCTGTACCGCTGAAAACTCGGAGTTTTCTGTTGATGCCACAACTGTGAAGCCCTGAGGAAGGCCGATGACTTTATCGCCATGGCTCATCCAGACAGTTTCAGTGTGATTACGGTCTTTGAACAATGGTGACGTTAAATCATTAATGGTGATTTCCGCACGCCCGTATTCTTTCTGCTCTGACGACTGAATTTTTCCGCCAAAACCATTTATCAAAACATATAGTCCATAACATATGCCGAGCATGGGAATCGGCATATCAAGAATAGCCTTGTCTATCTGCGGTGCGCCTTCTTCATATATTGAAGATGGTCCGCCGGAAAATATCACTGACGACGGGTTAAGTTTTTTCAAATCGCCGGCGGATATATTGTAGGGATGGATTTCAGCATAAACCTTCAGCTCGCGTATTTTACGTGCGATCAGCTGAGTGTACTGCGAACCGAAATCGAGAATAATAACCTTTTGTTCGTGAAGAGTATCGCTCATTTAGATTTCTCCAATTCTTTTATGTAGTTTTTGTATCCGAATTCCTTCAGGTTGTCGTTTTTCTTTTTCACAACGACAGCCATGTCGGTTATATAATCTTCAAGATTTTTCTGGAGATTACTATCTCCAAGAGAAAGTATTCTTACCGCAAAGAGCGCGGCGTTTGTACCGCCGGCTCCGCCGGCCGGCATTGCAGCGACAGGTATTCCCGACGGCATCTGTAGAATCGACAATATCGAATCTAAACCGCCGGCAATGTCGGTCGCAATAGGAACGCCGATTACAGGCAGCATAGTGTGCGCCGACACAACACCCGGAAGATGAGCCGCGCCGCCGGCGGCCGCGATAATCACCTTTAATCCGCGGGACGCTGCGGTCTTTGTCCAGCGGACAGTTTCTTCCGGCGTGCGGTGAGCGGAAGATATAATTATTTCAAAATCTACTCCGAATTTTTCGAGAGTATCAAAGCATCCTTTAATTTTAGGAAGGTCGGAATCGCTTCCAAGAATAATACCTACTAACGGCATAGTAATCACCTTTATTATTTTTTCATTTGATGTTCAAATTCAATAAAACTTTTCCCCAAACTTTTTTGTTCGCGGTAAATTCAAACGCCGCTCTCATTTCTTCCGGAGTAGTGACTTCAAATTTATCGCCAATTATTAGACGTTTCAAAAGAGCCTGAATGTCCTTATTTTTAAGCAGATTATATATGTCAACATAATCATAACGGGAACTTCTGCTCGATCCGATAATCGTAATACCTTTTTCCAGAACATCTCTAGTGTTGACTGGTATATAATTTTCGGACACTCCCATTAGAACGATTTTTCCGGCAGGGTTAATCATGCTGATCGCCTTGTTAATCACCCCTTCGGAAGCGGGTCCTCCAACACATTCGAAAACAAAGTCCGGCCGCGCCTGAAGTTTGTTAATATCCTCAAAACGAATAGTCTGAGCGAAATCAAATTTCGCGAGATTGTCCATACCGACAACAAATATCTGACTGCTGTCGAAGTTGAAAATTTTATGAATGACCAGCGCGGTAAGATACCCGACCGGACCATCGCCGAAAATCACGATATCGCTTGTACGTTTCAGCACAACTCTTTTAACCGCATTATACGAAACTGTCAAGAGCTCGCTCATAACAGCACATTCGTCCGGAATGGTGTCTTCGAGTTTGAGCAGACACTTCGCCGGGTGAAACAGCAGGTTCTGAGCGAGCCCGTCATAACCGCTCGAAAGAAATCGGACATATTTACAATGGTTCTCGTAAATATAATCCGCACCGCAGAAAGAACATGCGGATGTTAGCGGATTATATGTTTCGGGATCATATATACATCCGGGAATATTCGGAATGACTATTACTCTGTCGCCGTTTTTAAAATTGGGATTTCCGTTGGTATCCTCAACTATCGCGACCCCTTCATGAAGCAGTGCCATAGGCAGCTTTTTCGCGAGGACCTCCGGCGGACGTTTGCCGAGAAAATACCGAAGATCCGCCTGACAAATACTCACGCAGGTCGGCCTCACCGCGATAAGATCCTTCGTGGAAAGCTCTTTATCTTCAGTGAGCAGTTCAAATTTATTCGGAGCTGTCAGCGATAATTTTTTCACATTGAAAACTTTTACTTTGCGCTGGTTGGACGCGATGGCTTCGGCGAGTATCATATCGTTCGCGTTGGTGATCTTTATATTCTCATAATCACCATGAACAATTTTCACCTGCTGATTATTGTTTATTACAAGGCGCACATCATCGGTAGTTTTGAGATTATTATTTTTCATCGCGTTTTCATGTGCGTCTTTAATGATTTTATATTTAAACGCCTGCGGGGTCTGACCATTCATTAAATAATCCCTGTCCGGTATGGCGCATACGGAATTGTCATTGTCCTTCTGAATAATTGTGTCGGTTGTCGGAACGCATACGTCTACCGCGCCGGAAGTTCTTGTGTCAGTTATACACCTGTCTATAATTTCTGCGGATAGAAACGGACGAACCGCGTCATGAAATAGAAGAATGTCGTCGTCACTGTAATCAAAACCGACAAGAGCATTATACGACGATTTCTGGCGTGTGTCTCCGCCCGCTAGAACCACGATAATTTTCTCAAGCTGATATTCTTTTTTGTACGACTCTATTTGTTCGATGTAATCGGGGTGTATAACAACAACTATCCCATCGATTCCGGGGTGATTCTGAAACGCCTGAATTGTCCAGACTATTATTGGTCTGCCTCTCACTTTTAGAAATTGCTTTGGTATACCGATATTCATCCTGGTACCGGTTCCACCTGCTAGAACAATCCCATATGTTTTACTCATAAATCACCTCATATATTGAACGCTGTTACCACAATTCCGGTTAAGCGTTAAGTGCAATTTATAGTATTATTAGATATATGGCAAGTAAATAATTTCGGGGTTTCTTTGGCTACTGACCGCGAATTCAAGCACTGCACCCCCAACTCCAAATGTGGGCTTTTGGACTATTCAGAATGTCGATTTATACTTTCTGTACAAATCGACATAGCTGAATTCTGAAATAAATTCGTAATTCCTCACAAACTTGAGACTCTTTCAAACTGTTATTTCAAAAATTTCTTTTCTATTTACAATTACTCTGTTTTTAGAATATTCTTTGTTTTTATTAAAATTGAAAAACACCATATAACCTTTCTCTAATTTTTGAGCTGTGAGATACTCACAAAGCTGCTCCCTTCCCTCCTGCTCATATTTTCCACCGCGCCAAATCTTTAATTCTATTACAAATTTTTGTTTATTGTAGGTTATTACTACATCCATTCTATTAGATTTTCGCGTTTCCGGTTCAACAAAATAAAAACCTGTCCCATTGATTACCGGTTTTATAAACGCCAGGAATAGCAGTCGTCCTTCTCTTTCCACAAACTTTTCATCAATTTCACGGTATTCCGCAATCATGAGTTCTTGAAACTTTTCCAGGACAAGCTCCATATTTAAATTGCCGTTGTTGTCTTCAAACTTGTCCGAATATTTATAATCAAGAGATACTCCTTTAGTCATCTCTCTTCTTGCTATTAAATAATTGTATAATATTATTTCAAATATCTTATTATGCACAGTTAATTTATTATTTTTGGATTCTTTAAATATACCATACATAATTCCCATTTGATGAGCATGGACATTATAGGTGATTTCCTCTCCATCGAGAACAACTCTTTCCAATAAATTATATAAATCTGAAAAACTAGTTATATTTTTTATAAGATCATCAAACAGGGTATTACTTTCATTCAACAAAATTTTCAACGCTTTTTCTAGGCCATCTTCAGTAAACAAAGAACCTAGTTCTTCATCCATAAGATAACATAACTTGCTGACTAGTACAGGATAACCGCTTGTAAATTCATATAGACGATCCGACATATTTTTGATGTCCATTACAGTATTATGATCTTTCTCATAATCCGCTAGCATAACGGAGATTTCTTCCGCAGAAAAACTCATAACCACCTTAAAATCTATCGCGATATTCCAAGGACTATTATATTGTGTTTCCGATTCATTTCGCATTTTCATCTTAATATTTTTTATATCGTGAACACCTGCAAGTACAACACTATAAAATGTGAAATCCTGATTTTTTCTAGCCATTAAAAATTTATTTCGCAACATTCCCAAAAAATTATTAAACAATGAAAAATTAGTAGCACGATCAACCTCATCAATAATAAGAATCACTTTTTTCTCACTCTTCTTTATAAGTGAGGTAATTAAATCGCTTAAATCGTCAAAAGTATTAATCTTCTCAGAGAACGTTATTTTTAGATTTTGATGATTTGACTTTTCCAAAGCACTATTAATATTCTTAATAAATACTCCGGCGAAAACCGGAAAAGTTTCAAAAGTTTCTTCACCTTTCGCTTCAAATGTTAGAGATAGCAGAACGTAATCATTTTTTAGTTTTTCTTCAAGCAGCGAGATGATTGTAGTTTTTCCATATTGCCTCGGCCGGCTGATAATAAAATATTCTCCATAATTAATATGCTTAACAATCTGACTAATTTTTTTACTAGTGTCAGCCATATAATTTTTTTCTGGAATACAAGTACCAGTGTAGTTAAACCTTTTCATGCGCACACCTTATGTAACGTTCAGCTAAAACTGAATAATATAAACATTTTTTAAAGGATGAATATCCATGATGTTGCCATGAATACCTTTAACCTTTTTGAATTTCAGCATGTACATACTCACATAATTATATAGAGGAACAACCGGAGCTTCATCTATAAGAATTTTTTCCGCTTCGAGAAACAGAGTGCTTCTTTTTTTGGGATCCTGCTCGACTCTTGCCTGATACAGAAGTTTGTCGTATTCAGAATTCGACCAGCCTGTCAGATTAAGACCGCTATCCTTTAAGAATACTTCCAGAAAAGTGCTGGGATCGATATAATCACCAACCCAACTGGTTCTGCCGATTTGGTAATCACCGGCATTGAGTTTTTTCTTCTGATCATTTCTGTCAATTTCTTCGATGTCTACATCAATATTGAGTTCGAGTTTCCACATTTCTTTAATTTTTTCCGCGGTAAGTCTTCTTTCTTCATTTTTATGAATTAGAATTGTTAGCTTGGGGAAATTTTTTCCGTTGGGATAACCGGCTTCCTCGAGCAGCTTTCTCGCGAGTTCAGGATTTTCTCTGATTGAGTATCTTTCATAATTTGTCATGTTTTTTGGAACAAAATTTATACTTGGTATTGATGCCTTCAGAATATCCTGTAGATTAACGCGGATCAGCGACAGCAGCAGCGCCCGTCGAACCTTTACGTTTTTTAAAACAGGCACATTGAGATTCAGCATATAATATTCAGTTCCAAGACTGCCGACTCTAAAAAATTCTTCATTACTGGTTTTCAGAATTTCATCGAGCTTGTTTTTTGGAAGCCCGTTTAACCAATCAAGTTCATTGCGATTATACATTTCATAGTGAGCAACCGGATCATTAAGCAAAGATATCTCTATGCTTTTAAGTTTTACACTAGAACTGTCCCAGTAGACGGGATTACTTTCCAGTTTAAGACTAATTTTCGGTTCAAGGGATTTCACTTTGAAAGGACCATTACATACAATGTTTTGAGGTGTAGTCCACTTATTACCAAGGTTATTAATCTGATGCATAGGAACAGGCATGTAAATCGGAAGCACGATAATTTCCGGAAAATAGGATACCGG
>CAYLTM010000015.1:16379-26591 GCA_964386495.1 uncultured Leptospirales bacterium | reverse complement strand
CCGGCGTTTCTAGTTCTACATTCAAAGTATATTTATCAACAACCTTAATCCCGACATCCTTCGAAGTCCTTTTACCTTCTGAAAAGTTTTTCGCGTTTTTAATGTAATGCATCATGTAGGCGTATTCTGCGTTTGTTGATTTTGATAAAGCTCTTATCCAAGAATCATAAAATGTTTGCGCGGTGATTTCCACACCGTCTGACCACTTAGCGTTGCTTCGCAGATTAAATGTATACGTAAGACCATCCGTCGATACTGACCACTTTTCCGCGACACCCGGCTGCGGAGACAAGTCTTTTGGATCAAAACACAAAAGCCCTTCAAAAAGCTGAATCGCGATATTAAATTCGTCTGTACTTGTTACTAAAGCCGGATCATAAGTTTCAGGATTTCCGCTTAGATTATACCGAAGAATCTGGTTAAGGTCAAGTTTTTCACTAACAACATTAGATTTTTCTGAAACATTTTCATCTGTATCAGAATTTTTTTTTCCGCATTGCGATACTGACACCACAAGTAATACAGTAATCAACAGAAATAATACATTTTTCATTTTAATCCCCCCGAATTAAATATTTTATTTATTTTAACTTTATAAACAATCAAGCTGTCAAAGATAAATCAGAAGCCTGATTTAACGGAAAAACAACTGTAAAAATAGTTTTTTCATTCAACACACTTTCAAAGCTCACTTTTCCGTTTAAATTATACGTAACAATATTATAGACAATGTTCAGACCAAGACCAGTACCTCCTCTATTTCTTTTAGTGGTAAAAAATGGCTCATAAATTTTATCCATAATATCTGGAGCTATACCTTCGCCATTATCTTCAACCTTAATAATCATATTTTCATTTTCGGCAAACGCACTCAGCTTTATAAAACCATCATCCTTCTCATTAAATCCATGTATTATAGAATTCATCAACAGATTAACAATTACCTGCGACAGCAAACTCTGATAACTTGTAATTACAAGTTCTTTATCACATTCAATGCTGACTGTTATAGATTTTTCAACAATTTTAGGTTTAATACTTAAAATAAGTGAATCTAAATAATTATAAACAAGTATTTTACGATGTTCCTCGTTTTTTCTATCCAGTGCAACTTTTTTAAAATTATCGATAAGATTTGCTATTCTCACAAGATTAATACGCGAAATTTCAAACGATTCTATTATATGTTTCAAGGTATCTTTTAGAAAACCTTTACTCAACCCATTGGATTCTACTAACTCATCTATACTTATTGATACCCGTTGTCCATGAGATACTGCCGTAATAGCGTTTCCAATTGGAGTGTTGATTTCATGCGCTACTCCGGCAACCATTTCTCCAATGGATGCCATTTTTTTCGCGTTAATTAGTTCGTTGGTTTTTTTCTGAACAAGATATTGAAGATTAATATTGTAATCTTCAATAGTCTCCGCCATTATGTTGAAGTTTTTCGCGAGAGACCCGATTTCATCAGAACTATGAAAAGCTATTCTCGTGCTGAAATCTTTATTGGCTAATTGTTTAACTGAGGATTCCAGAATAACGATTGGAGTTAATACAAGTTTTTTAAGAACAAAAAATATTATTAGTATTATTACCGAAACAACCGTTAGAAGAATTATTATATTTTCGAGAAAGGAATAAAAAAGCATTTGCATAATATGCTTGTCTGTAAAATATATTTCGAGCGTCCCAGCCGTTCCAAAACCATAAACAATATCCATTTCTTTTTTCAAATAAGCTGCATCAATAGTTTTCTTATCTTTTATAGAATCATACCGTACCGTTTCATCAAACTTATTTTTTATAAATCCTGTCTCACCCTGAACATATTTAATAACTATTGCAGAAATGTTTTTATCTTTCAGTTCAAGTAAAACCTGCTTCTCTATTGTTGACAAATCGAAATTCCAAAGAGGTGTTGAAACAGCGTTCGCTATTCTATTTAAAGTTATTACAGAATTTTCATTTAACTCACTGATATATAAATTCAGCGATCTGAAGTACAAAGATGTAATAGCTGAAATCATAACAATAAACGACACAAATAGTACGGATATTAGCGTTTTCAGAAATATCGAATTTTCAACTATTTTCGCGGCGGGAATACTTTTGAGTATCTTTTTTTCAATAAAATTAGTAAAAATTATAGAATATAATTTTGAAACATAAGATGTTTTACTATTACTTCCCATAGAATCTTCCGTACTCCTTCAGATTTATTATTTATAATGCTGATAATATATAGCATATGTTATCATTTTTTTAAAAGAATAATAATTCAAGCATTTAACGGAAAAATGACGGTAAAAACTGTTTTTTCATTCAACACACTTTCAAAGCTAACTTTGCCGTTTAAGTTATAAGTAACAATATTATAAACTATATTAAGACCCAGACCGGTACCGCCTCTATTCCGTTTAGTCGTAAAAAACGGTTCATATATTCTATCCGTAATCTCTGAAGATATACCTTCTCCATTATCTTCAACCTTAAAAACAACATTATCATTCTGAATATACGCGACAAGCTTTATATAACCTTCGTTCTTCTCATTGAATCCATGTATGATAGAGTTCATCAATAAATTAATAATCACTTGTGATAAAAGACTATGATAACTATCAATAACAAGATCAGTACTGCAGTCGATATCTACAATTAAAGATTTTTCAATAATTTTCGGTTTAATACTCAGAATAAGTGAATCCAAGAAATCATAAACATTGATTTTCCGCTGTTCTTCATTTTTTCTATCCAAGGCGACTTTTTTAAAATTATCAATAAGATTTGCTATACGGACAAGATTAATCTGTGAAATTTCAAAAGCTTCAATTATTCGCTTCAAGGTGTCTTTTAGAAAACTTTTACTTAAACCATTTGATTCCACTAACTCATCTATGCTTGATGAAACCTTTTGTCCATGAGACACAGCTGTAATAGCGTTTCCAATAGGAGTGTTGATTTCATGCGCGACTCCTGCGACCATTTCTCCAATTGATGCCATTTTTTTCGCGTTGATAAGCTCATTGGTTCTTTTGTGAACGAGATACTGTAGATTAATATTATAATCTTCAATTGTCTCCGCCATTATGTTAAAGTTTTTCGCGAGTGATCCTATTTCATCAGAACTATGAAAAGCTATTCTCGTGCTGAAGTCTTTATTAGCAAGCTGTTTTACGGAAGATTCCAGCGCAACAATAGGATTTAGAACAAGTTTTTTAAGAACAAAAAATATTATTATAATTATCGCGGAAATAACCGACAGTAGAATAAAAATATTTTCAAGAAATGAATCAAAAAGCATTTCCATGATATGCTTATCAGTAAAATATATTTCTAGAGATCCCGCTTTCGCAAGTCCATAGTAAATATCTGTTTCTTTTTTAAAAAAAGCGGTATCAATATATTTTTTGTCTTTTGCAGAATCAAATGTTTTTATTTTATTATTATCGTTTTTTACTAAACCTGTTAATATTTGTCCATAGTATCTTACAATTACTACCGAAATATTTTTGTCCTCAATTTCAAGCATGACCTGTTTTTCAACTGTCTTTTGATCATAATTCCATAAAGGTGTCGATATAGCATTCGCGATTCTATTTAAAATTATATGAGAATTATTATTCAAATCATTGATATGTAATTTTAGTGAACGGTAAAACAAAATTGTAATCGCCAATAAAATAACAATCATGGATACTAGAAGAATAGATAACAAAGTTTTAAGAAAAACCGATTTACCGATAAACGCTATTAAAGGAAATTTTTTGACTAAAATTTTTTCAAAGAATTTAGAAAATATTTCTTTGAAAATTTTCGGAAATTTGATTTGAACCTTCATTGGAGAAATACCGTATTCCATAGTTTAAATTATACATTATTTTATCAAGTTCACACGTCAAGAATTTATTGAATGTTATGATTAGATGTTGAAATAAACAAAAATAATACAGTTATTAACACCTTCTCATAATACCACGTATTATATAATTTTACATAGAGTTAACACAATATCATAGTTTCACCAATTTCATACCCGCTAATATTTCACGCATGTTAAATATAGCTGATTAATAGCACATAAATGATTTCGCCTATTGACGATTTGCCGAAATATTATTTAAGTGATATTAATAAATACTATGGAGGTAATTTATGAAAAGGAAATCAACGCTGGTAATTATTATAACAGGTTTAATACTATCAGCAACAGTCAATGTTTTTGCACAGGAGTCTACATCGGAAACAGCAAAGCTTACAGTGGCGATTGATACGCTATGGGTTATGCTGGCTGGTATGCTTGTATTCTTTATGAACACCGGTTTCGCGATGGTTGAAACAGGTCTCACAAGATCTAAAAATGCCGTCAATATTTTAACCAAGAATTTCATTGTGTTTGCCATCGCTTCAATGTCTTTCTGGATAATCGGCTGGGGATTAATGTTCGGTAACGGTAACGGATTCATTGGAACAGAAGGTCTTTTCCTTTTATCAGGTACTGATAACAGTCCGGCTACTGGCGATGCTTATTCCGGCGCGTACAGTGCTTTGAACTGGACAGGTATTCCATTGTTCGCTAAATATTTTTTCCAGCTGGTCTTTGCGGCAACAGCGGCGACTATTGTTTCTGGAGCTGTAGCTGAAAGAATAAAAATAATATCATTTATCTTGTTTTCTTTTATATTAGTTTCTTTTCTATATCCAGTTACAGGTCATTGGATATGGGGCGGCGGATGGTTAGCATCATTAGGAATGTACGACTTTGCCGGTTCAACAGTTGTTCATTCGGTAGGTGGTTGGGCTGCTTTGGCTGGAGTACTTGTATTGGGAGCACGTACCGGGAAATACCGTAATGACGGCAGCGTGAATCCGATTTTTGGACACAACATGTCTCTTGCGACTTTAGGTGCGTTTATTCTTTGGCTGGGATGGTTCGGATTTAATCCAGGATCAACTATGAGTGTAGGCGATGGAACAGCCATCGCTCATGTAGCGTTAACAACAAACACAATTATTGGATTAATTTCCGGCGTGCTTGTTGTTTTAGCGGTTATGTTTTTTGACAAAATTAAAATTGATGACCCGGTAGGAGCATTGTCGGTTCATCTAGTTAATGGCGTTTTCGGAACATTATGCGTGGGTCTTTTCGCGGAAAACGAAATCACCGGCACGGCAACTGGAAACGGATTATTCTTCGGCGGCGGATTCTCTTTGTTGTTAAAACAGTTGGCAGGCGTGGCTGCGGTTGGATTATTCACATTTGTAGTATCATATATCGTATGGATAGTACTTGCAAAAACAATTGGTATAAGAGTAAGTGTTAAAGAAGAGATCAATGGTCTGGATCTTGGCGAACATGGAATAAAGGCTTATCCTGATTTCCAGAGCTTTTTGACAAAATAGAATCATAAAATAATATGGAGGAAATTTATGAAACTTATAATAGCGATAATACAACCCGACAAACTCACTGACGTGAAAAATTCTCTAGCTAAGGCTAATGTCGGAAAAATGACTGTGTCAAACGCGATTGGCTGCGGACAGCAGGGCGGCTACACAGAAAATTACCGAGGCGCGGAAATGGAAATCAACCTGATTGATAAAGTGCGCATAGAAATAGCGGTGAACGATGATTTCGTAAAACCTACAATCGATGCGATAATCAGCGGAGCGCGAACCGGCAATATCGGCGATGGTAAAATATTCGTAATGCAGCTGGAAAACTGTATCAGAGTAAGAACAGGGGAAACTGGTCCTCTGGCTGTCGGCTGATGATGAACATAAATAAATCTAACGGGCAAATTAACCAGCCCGTTAGATTTACGCAAACCTTTAGTTAACCAGAGTAAAATATACTCCCCATTTTTTATCGATCTCAGCAAGTTTGCCATTATCACGAATGGCTTTCTTACCTTCATCAAAAACTTTTAACAGTTCCCTGGATTTTTCATTTTTGCCTGCCATCATCTTGTCGTTAATAGTATCGATGACTTTACTTCTAGAAAACTTGTCCGTTTTACTAATCCTGATAAGTTCATACTCAAATGGAGCATCATAAGCAGCAAGAGCGTCTATACGATTTTTTTCCAGCAGATTAAAACCGACCTCAACCGCTTCATTGATGGTGATAAAAGTATTATTCTTATTGGAAAAAAGTTTATCACTGAAAGCCCATGAATTAATACAGCCGATTTTTAAATCTTTTGTATCAGAGTAATTAACCAGATGCTTTTCATCAGCAATATTATAGTATAGAATAATATTGCAAGAATTTACATTATCTTTTGAAAAAGAATATTTGTCCATACGTTCAGCAGAAACAGTCGCGGGAAAAACCGCGTCTATCTGGCTATTATCCAGCATGCTTAGGCAGCCTGCCCATGATCTCACATTGAGTATTATCGTATAACCCTGTGAGTGATAAGATTCCCGGACAACATCCCAACTATACCCCTGAATTATATCCGAATCTTCCAAAGGACTTATTATCTTTTGGTTATCCGCAGAACTTTCGTTAGATGATGGTTTCTTAAATACAAATGGAGCATATTCTATTAAAGTTGCGACACGGATGACCTTTTCTATTTTACTAATATCTATCGCATCATCTTCATTCACAGTTTCAGTTGAATCTTTATTGTTAGAATCATCTGTTTTTTTTGAACATGAAAATGGCAGAATCAATAAAATAGCAATAACCAGCGAAAAATACTTTGTCATAAAAAATCCCCCTTATAAATTAATCCTATATTTAATTAGCTCCGAGGCAACGCCCTGGAAAAAATAAATCACACTGAATGAATCAAATTTTTGTCACAACACTTGTTAACTTCCGCCTGAATAGTGACATGACTTATACCATACTCATCTTTTAATACACGCTCAATTTTATCGTAAATTTTCTCAACTTCTGAAAGCATCATATCCTCAATATCCGCATGTGCCTCAAAATGTAAAGTATTTTCGTTAACCATCCACGCGTGTATATGATGAATATTATTCACTCCATCAATATTCTCAATTCGCGTTTTTATGGATTCATAATCTATATTCGGCGAAGACTGCATAAGAATATCAATAGTTTTTTTTAATATATGCCAGACCTCCCTTATAATGTACAACGATATTAAAATTGTTATAACAGGGTCTATCCAGGTTAATTGCCACAACTTAATCGCGATACCGCCGATTACTACGCCGACTGACGAGACTGTATCGCTGATAAGATGCAGGTAGCTGGATTTGATATTCAAATTACGATGGGAATCCTTTTCCAGAAGATACACAGATATTAAATTAGCGAAAAGTCCAATCGTCGCGACAATAATCATCATGCTGCCGTTTATTAGTTCCGGATGACGGAATCTTTTTACAGCTTCATAAATGAGCAGCACTGATATGCCGAGCAGTACCGCCGAATTGATAAAAGCCGCTAGAATTTCCGCCCGTTTATAACCAAAGGTTTTTCTAATATTTTTTGGTTTGCCCGCGATTTTATTTGCAGCGTAACTAAGCGCGATTGCCATTGTATCACTGAGATTATGTAGACTGTCGGATAATAGTGCCAGACTCCCTGAAAATATTCCGCCCAACAATTCAGCCGTGGTTATAACAGCGTTTAGAACAGTTACCCAGAATATCTTTTTTCCCGAAAGAGCGGATATGTCATGCGAGTGACCGGCATGGTCGTGTTCGTGATTGTGTTCGTGATTGTGGTCTTGTTCGTGTTTAGTCATATTAATTTCCCTTAATTTTTTCCTTTATTTTTTTTATATTTGCCGATTGCATCAGTCAGAATTGAAAGGCTTTCGATAATATCATCATGTTTATTTTTTGGAATGAGCTTGAATACTTCACTATAAAAATCAGTGCACACACAATTTATTGCAACGGCTTTTTCCTTTCCTTTATCTGTTAGTGAAATATCAAGAAACCTTCTGTCGTTAATGTTTTCTCTTCGTTCCGCCAAACCCAAGGAAACAAGACTATCGATTGTACGGCTCATTGTGCTTTTATCAAGACCCATAAGAACGCAAAGATCCTTAACCGAACAACAACCAATATTGTTCAGTTCCATAATCACATGACTCTGTCCTATTGATAGACCATTGTGTTCAGTTTCAACATCTGAATGTATATTTAGACTTTTTTCCAGAACTCTCAATATGTTTCTAAAAAGCTGCAAATCATTCTTTTTCATGTCATACCTTTATTAGTTGTATAGTGCAACTATTGGTAATAACAACCTATTTTTGTCAAGAAATAAATAATTTGAATATTATATTGACAGAAAGTTTCAACTTTCGAGAATGTTTAAAATAAAATAATTGGAGATATATATGTCTGATTCCACATCCGTAAAATGGCACTCTATAAATACTGACGAAATTCTTCAAAAAGCAGAAACGTCAATAACCGGACTTACTTCAACTGAAGCAGAAAAAAGATTAATAACCTATGGTGCGAATATCATTGAGAGAGAAAAGAAAGACAGTGTTTTTAAATTATTATGGAGACAGATTAACAATCCGCTTATCTGGGTTCTGCTGACTTCAACGCTGCTAGCAATAATTCTCGGTAAAATAACCGACGGGCTAGTTGTTTTATGCGTAGTAGTAGTCAACACCATTATAGGATTCATACAGGAGTTTAAAGCCGGCAAAGCAATTGAAGCATTATCGGCAATGGTTCCGCAGAATGCAACTGTCATCAGGGATGGCAGAAGTATTGTAGTTTCAGTTAAGGATCTTGTCCCGGGCGACATTGTAACACTTGCTTCCGGCGATAGAGTACCCGCAGACATGAGACTAATATCCGTAAAAAATCTAAAGGTAGAGGAAGCGGCTTTAACCGGTGAATCAATACCATCTGAAAAAAATTCAGAACCAACGGACGAATCATGCGGTATAGCAGACAGAACATGTATTGTCTATGGGGGCACTCTGGTCACCTATGGTACTGGAACAGCTGTAGTAATCGGCACAGGATTTTCGACGGAACTCGGTCGGATATCCGACATGATTAGCAATGTAACAGAATTGGAAACACCGCTAACAAAAAAACTCGCTGATATCGGCCGCTATCTTACAATTGGAATTGTCGCTATTACACTTGTGATTCTCGCAGTTGGAATGAGAAGAAGCCTCAGCTATGGTGTCGATACCTTTACCGCCATTCGCGAAACCTTAATTTTCGCGATAGCTCTCGCGGTCGGAGCAATCCCTGAAGGACTTCCCGCTGTTGTAACGATAGCACTGGCAATCGGTGTTCAGCGTATGGCAAAAAGAAACGCGATAATCCGCAAACTTCCCGCTGTCGAAACTCTAGGCAGCACAACCGTAATCTCAGATAAAACAGGAACGCTTACAAAAAACGAAATGACAGTAAAAGAAATATGGACACCTGAAAAAAGCTATAACGTTTCTGGAACGGGCTATAACCCGGAGGGAATTTTCACGACAGATGGGAAAACCTGCAACGAGATACCATCAGGTTTATCAAAACTCCTTTCGGATGCTTTGCTGTGCAGTGACGCGACTGTGCAGTTAAATTCTGCCAAATGGGAAATCACCGGTGATCCGACTGAAGCTGCAATAATTACAGCAGCGATTAAGGCAGGGTTCACTCCTGACAAAGAACGTGAATCCAATCCCAGATTAGATGTCTTTCCTTTTGAATCTGAACATCAATACATGGCGACTTTAAACGGCGGAAACGACGCGAGAATCATTATCAAGGGTGCGCCGGAAGTAATACAAAAAAAATGTAATCTCAATGAAAATGGAAAAGTGGCTATTGCAGAAATGGAAAGAATGGGAAATAACGGTATGCGTGTTTTAGCGGTAGCTGAGAAAAAATGGACGAAGGTCGATAATATTCTTTTACCGGAAGATATTGAAAACAACTTCACCTTGATTGGTCTGCTCGGTATGATAGATCCTCCAAGACCAGAAGTTATTGAAGCGATTAAAGTGTGTCATGAAGCTGGAATAATTGTTAAAATGATAACCGGCGATCACAAAACTACAGCAAGTGCGATAGGTGCAGAAATCGGCATATCTGTTGATGGAAAAGCTATCAGCGGAAATGAGCTTTCAGCTTTATCTGATTCTGAGTTTTCTGAAAATGCTAGATCGCTTAATGTATTCGCTCGTGTCGCGCCTGAACATAAACTAAGACTGGTTAAAACCTTGCAGGATCAAAATCAGA
>CAYLTM010000015.1:12994-16369 GCA_964386495.1 uncultured Leptospirales bacterium | reverse complement strand
ATGCCGGGATGGTTACTCGTAGTGCAGCGCGTCGATGGGGTTGAGCAGGGACGCTCGTCTTGCCGGCAGGTAGCCAAAGACGATCCCGACTACCACGGAAAAGACAAACGCGATGGCCGCGATGACCGGCGATGGAGTAAATGATGCTCCATCACTTAAACAGGCGAACATCGGAATTGCAATGGGTATAACAGGAACTTCCGTATCTAAAGAGTCAGCAGACATTATTCTAGCAGATGATAATTTTGCAAGTATAAGCGCGGCAGTCGAGGAAGGCCGTCGAGTATACGATAATCTTTTAAAATCTCTGGCGTTTCTTCTGCCGACCAATCTGGGACTCGCGTTTATTCTTATATATGCGATAATCTTTTTTCCATTCAATCCTTTAACAAAAGAATTATTACTCCCGATGTATCCGACACAATTGTTATGGATAAATCTAATCGCGGCAGTAGCGTTGGCTCTTCCTCTCGCGTTTGAAGTAAAAGAACCGAACCTGATGAAACGGCGGCCGAGAAAACCCGAAGAACCTTTGTTTAATAAGTTCGTGGTATTCCGAATATTTTTTGTTTCTTTTCTTATGACTGCTGGCACGATAATTCTTTTCAATTACATTTATCAAAAGGACGTAACGGCTGGCATCAGTGAAATTATTGCTTTATCAAAAGCACAGACAATGGCTGTCACCTTTGTAATATTTTTTCAAATATTTTACATGATTAATTGCAGATCACTCAAGGATTCTGTTTTGAAAATCGGAATTTTCAGCAACAAGATTGTATTCATCGGAATCGGCTCGCTTCTAATTCTACAGGTGTTTTTCATTTATCTGCCGCTCATGCAGAATATTTTCAAAACCAGTCCGCTAAGTTTACAGGAACTTCTAATATCCATTGCCGCGGGATTTCTAATTTTTCCAATAATCGGTTTTGAAAAATGGCTAAGATCCTTGAAAAAAAGCAAATAAACAAATCCGGCTTGTCTGCCGATGCCGATGTTCGGCAGACAAGCCGGAACTAGGTTTAGGGGTTTTTGATTCTTAACCTGTAAGGAAATAATCACTGGGGTGAGTTTTTTTTCGGGCATGTTCAATTATATTCAATACGCCCCCAAACCCCCGAAGGGGGCTTTTGGACTTTAATGAAAAATATTTATTGTAATTTTTCTCAGTATATAAATTATTTAAGAAAAAGTTATTAGATTTGATCTTTCAAGTCCCCCATTGGTGGATTTAGGGGGGTAAAAAGGATTTGAATTATTGGAAAATTGCGCCCGTTTCGTAAGGAAGTAAATATGCATAATGTATTACAAGAATACACAATCAGATTTTACTGTTTTCGTTTATTTTTCTGACGGAATAATAAAAAATTCAGACTGAATCTGCGGAAGAGTTTTCTTCTCCTTAATGCAAAGATCCCATGTCATATTTGCTTCGTTTCTAAATTTTTCTATGTCAAAACCAATTTCTGCGATAGCATCGGCAATCTCAATATCAACTTCACCTTTCGTTACCGATTGTTCGCCGGCTGTTCTGTATAATTTAAGAACCCTATCTGTTTCGTTTTTATAAAACGGTACGCCGAGACCTTCCGATGCCGGACGATACAGTTCCGCTATAATATTAAAATGTTCCCCGCCTGAATCTGCGATATAATGAAAATTTGCAGAGGCTGCTCCGAAATGCGAAACCTCTGGAAAACCGCATACTCCAATAATGACCGCGTTGACCGGTTTATTAAATTCTTCGCGTAACGGATGGCTGGTTGATCCATCATCCCCGCGAATTAAATACGGTTGAAGAATAACCAGTGTTCTTTCAATAAACTTTTTCAATAGCGAATTAATACCAAAATGATAAAGCGGAAAAGCGTAAACAACAAGATCCGCGTTAGATACCTTTTCAATTATATCTCTGGCATCGTCCTTTATCACGCATCTGCCAGGGTTTGCTGTCCAGCAGGAATAGCATCCCGTACAATGATGAATCACCTTCTCTCTAAGATTAACAACCTCGGTTTCAGCGCCAGCCGTGCGGCATCCCTCTAAAAAAGCATTCATGACTATTTCTGTTTTGCTGACCCCTTTTGCTCTCGGACTTCCGTTTATAGCTAAAACTTTCTTCACGGAATTCGGTTTTAATTTTTTATAATATTTTACTGATGATTTCATATTTGATGACTGTTTATTTTTAGCATATTTCACCGCTTTAGGGTTTTCAAACAAATCCTGAAGTTTAATAAGATTTTCAAGATCGCCCTCTACAGTATACATTTTTTTTAAAAAAGCTTCATTGCCTGGAATTTCTCCTCTGGAAATTTTAAGCCATATATCAGCCGGAGATGTTATTGTTAAATTCGCGTTATTATTTATACCGTCAACATAAACACATGAACCATCTTTAATATGAAGATAACCGGTAAAATTTTCGTCACCGGTAATGATAAACTGAATGACAAGATCTAACTCGGTGGCAGCTTTCTTGTTCATAATAAACGTCATCCCTGTTACAGCGTCATAAGCTGTTTTAAGATAATTCCTAACCACACCCTTTTCCACATGAGCAAGCCGTCCTTGAAGATATGGAATCAGAAACACTGTCGCGGGAGCGCCAATAACAAACTGCAGACCCATCGGTACAGCTATCTGTAAAACCAGACCGGGTAAAAACTGTGCTGCGATTGACAGAAGAAACAGTAACGCCCAGAAAGCTGTAATGTATAAATTCACAACCCTGAATAATCTGCTTGCATGAAAGGCTTCAGGAGTTGTTCTTTTTGCAAAATAATATGTGAAAGTATCAAACCCTAAAATCGGCGGCAGCACAGCCATGAGAAACATCATTGAATAAAGACCAATCTGCGGCTTAGAAAGAAACAATGTCAGAAAATTTGAGCCGGCAACAATATTTGAATAATTATCCATAGGAATAGAAAATACCACAGCACATGTAATTATAAAAAACAATGTAATCGTTCCAGGAAAAAAATGCCTGTCCTTTAAAACAAATTGGAGAGCCGCCAACGCTATGGATAAAAAAGTGCAAATTAGTGTAACGCTTCTGATGAATGATGGGTCATCTTTCCAGAATGGAGCTGTTAAACTATTAAATATAGAAAAGATTATGAAAGGAGCCGCTGTAAAGATGATAGCTTTAAAATTTTTCATTATTATTCTCCCGTTTCAACAGTAATTTTTTTTATCAGATCTTTAATCACTGGAAATTCCGATTCAGGAATTTCACCTGATCGCAGGTAGCGGATTATTCCACGTTTATCGATAATAATAAAATTGGAATCTCCATCCTTGAATTTATACGCTTTTTTCATTGAGCCATCCCAGTCAGCGTAAATGGTGATTCCGATCTTCTTCGATTTC
>CAYLTM010000015.1:3781-12984 GCA_964386495.1 uncultured Leptospirales bacterium | reverse complement strand
ATTTCTCCGCGATTTTTTTCTTCCAAATAAATCTGGTAATGTCATTCGCGGAGCTCGCGTCGGTTATCGCCAGTCTGAATGTCGAGGACGCTGAATATTGAATCCACTCATTCCTAAAATTATCAAGTTCTATTCTAAGCGCGGTGTTTTTTGTATCTTCTTTGTTCACATAGAAACCCACAGCCGCTTTACCACGCAATGTTTCGAGATTGAGTATATTGCCATCAGCATTTTCTACTGAAAACTGCGGAGCCTTTGACCCGACCGATAAAAGTGCGAATAAAGGAATACTGAATATCATAAGTATAATCATTAATAGTAAAATTTCTTTTTTCAAAACTGAACTCCTTAATTATAATAGGATTAATATACACGATGATAAATAATTTGTCTAGAGGGAAGGACACTAACTGTATGAAAGAATCTGATGACTAACTATTCGTCATCATCTTCATAATCGTCGTCGGGATCTCCTTTACCTGGAAGAATTTCCATAGGAACATAATGTTCAAAACCGTATAGTCCGCTGATTAATGGGAACTCGTCGATTTCGTGGAAAAATGTTGTGTAGCTTTCTTTTGTGTGAATATTAAATTCTTTTTTAATGTGAATAATCTGATGCTGATGTATAGGACCCATTGGATAAACGATATTTCCAGAATCTTTCACAATAGATATAACAGTCATTGGCCGTTTTTTGCAGGCTGAAAAAATTACGGCACCGTCGATGCCTTTGAAATCTTCTCCAGAAACATCAGTGCCTTCTCCGCAAAAAAAACGGATATTTTCATAGCCGTTACTATACAGCTTTTTTTTTGCGGTCGTCACAAGACGGTCGTGCCTATCGATTGTATAAACTTCCCGGACAAGCAGCGATAATACCGCGGTCGAAAAACCTGAACCTGTGCCGATTTCATAAATTTTTTCATTCGCCTGAGGGTTAAGATAATTGAGCATTTTAGCGAGATGATAAATATTGTCAGTTGTTTCGCCTTCACCAACAAATATCCTTTCTTTTGTATAGTACCTGCTCTCAAAAATACTATCTATAAAGATTTGAGGATCAACAGCCTTAAACGCTTTAATTATGCGATCGTTAATTTTATTTTCTGTGAGAAATTTGAAGAAACAATCTTTATTGGTAATCTTTTTCATAATGTTTAACCCAGGTATTGAAGCAAGTATGTGAAAAAATAATCTGAAATTAATATTACCATGGATGATTTTACAACCGCTGTAATAGTCGATTTTCCTACGCCTTCCGCGCCGCCCTGCGTCTTGAAACCTTCATAACAGGAAATTACGGCAATCTCTATGCCGAAGAATACCGACTTAATTATTCCAGATAAAAAATCCATGGCAGTGGTATACTGTATAATATTCTGAATATATTTATTTACCGATATTCCAAGTGCGGTAAATCCGATAAAGGCTCCGCCGCTGGCACCAATAATGTCTGTAAGAATTGTAAGAGCCGGAGCCATAATTAAACAGGATAAAAATCTTGGCACAGCGAGGTACTGTATAGGATTTGCCGAGAGGGTAGTCAACGCGTCGATTTGTTCGGTGACCTTCATTGTGCCTATTTCAGCGGCAATCGCTGAACCGACTCGACCTGCCAGCAAAAGAGCAGTTAGTACCGGTGAGAGTTCGCGGAACATCGCGATTGTTACAGCACTGCCTATATATATTGAAGAGCCGGGCATCTGTGCTTCCATAGCACGGCCGATCTGCAGAGCCATTACCATTCCTGTAAAAAATATTGTAATCCCCGTTACCGGAAGAGATTTGTAGCCAATTTCAAGCATCTGTAAAACCAGATTTTTTGTGTCGAAAGGTTTTTTAAAAACCCACCGGACAATTTCCGCAAAAAATATCGCGTAACTGCCGAAACCTTCAATAATTGAAAATAATCCGCTAATAACTGGAACTTTCATTTGACACCGGTATTGCATCTTCTAGTGAAGAATGTTTATTTTCTTTATTCATAAATTTTGTATAATCATCCCAAAATAGTAATTCTACATTGCCGATCGGACCATTTCTTTGTTTAGCGATCATGATTTCAGCGATATTTCGTTTTTCTGTATCAGGCTTAACCTTATCTTCACGGTAGATAAACATTACCACGTCCGCATCCTGCTCAATAGCGCCGGATTCTCTAAGATCCGACAGCATAGGCCGCTGATCAGAACGGGATTCTACAGAACGCGACAACTGCGACAGTGCCAGTATTGGACAGTTCAGCTCTCTGGCTAAAAGTTTCAGACCGCGCGAAATCTCACTAATCTGCTGATTTCTATCCGCACGGGTTGTAGAGCTTATCAAGTGCAGGTAGTCAATAATTATTAACCCAATTGGAGATCTCTGTGCTGATCTTCTTGCCCGTGCTCTAATATCAGACAACGTGACACCGGGAGTGTCATCGATAATTATCGGTGATTTCATAAATCTTTCAGCTGTTGAATATATCTTTTTCATTTCATCTGTATTTAAAGAACCCGACCGCATTTTTTGGGAATTTATCATACCTTCAATACTTATTAATCTCATTAATAATTGTACAGCAGGCATTTCAAGCGAAAAAAAGAAAACCGATTTTTTTTCAACTAACGCAATATGGTTGAGAAAATTCAGTGCGAGCGATGTCTTCCCGATAGAAGGTCTGGCGGCAAGGATTAATAATTCTGAAGGATGAAGCCCCGTGAGCATATTATCAATATCCATGTAACCGGTCGGTATGCCTGTGACAGTTCTTTTTTCTTTGTAAAATTTTTCAATCTGGGAAATGGCTTCCTGTGTAATAGTTTCAATATCCTGAATATCAGTGGTGATTCTGCCTTCTGTGACGCTGAAAACTTCCTTTTCAGACGAGTCAAGAAGCTCAATGGTATCAATGGACAGGTCGTAGGAATTGGCGACAATTTTAGTTGAAACCTCAATGAGCTTTCTTCTAAGACTTAATTCCTTTACGCGGGTCGCGTAAAATTCCGCGTTCGCGGAAGTTGATAGTGTTCTGTAAAGGTCGGCAAGATAGGAATCCCCGCCGGCTTTTTCAAAAAGATTTTTGTCGGATAAGTAATGTTTAACAGTAAGTACGTCGATGGGTTTGCTTTTTTTATCAAGTTCGCGGATAGCATCAAAAAGAATCTGATGCTGTTCAGAATAGAAGTCTTCCACTCCGAGAATCCCGAGAACTTTTAATAAAGCCTCTCGGGACATCAAAGCAGAAGCAAGGGTCGAAGCTTCCGATTCTGTATCGTGAGGCGGAAGATTCAATCCTGACATGGATTACTCCTTTTCGATAATAACTTTTATCTTAGCTGTAATTCCTTCTTCTAATTTAATTGGAACTTCATAATTTCCAACGCTTTTAATATGTTCATTAAGCTGAATTTTTCTTTTATCGATTGTGTGTCCCATTTCTTCAAGCTTTTTAGCTATGTCTGTTGCTGTAACCGAACCGAAAAGTTTTCCTTCTTCCCCGACTTTAACAGCGAATTTAACTTCCAACGCGGAAATTACTTGAGCAGCCTGTTCGCTAGTTTTTTTCCGTTTGTCTTTTTTAACTTTAATAAGATTTTTCTGGAAATCCATAGCTTTTTTGCTGGTTTCGTTAAATAATATTACCATGTTTTTTGGTAATAGGAAATTTCTCGCGTAACCGTTAGCTACTTCTTTAACATCGCCGGCATCGCCGAGATTTGGAATATCTTTCTGTAGTATAACTTTCATTTATAGTCTCCTGAAATTAGTTTAATTTACTTTGATTTGTCCGGCATCGTTTTTACACTGCCATCAATATTGAGCTTACGAAAATCTGCCCATAAATCCAGTATTCCGAAACCGGTCATAATAATCATAAAAAAAGAAAATACAGTCACTCCGAAAAACAACGCTAACAATATGGTAAAGGGTATAATTGAAAATGGCAGTTTTTTCATTTTAATAAAAAACTTGGCTATACCGATTGACTGTATAAAGTAAAAAAATATAGTGATTAGCAGCACATTAGTAAAAACATAATATGCTTTGTAAGGAATATAATCTTTAGCGAAAAATACAATTGCTGTAGCGGTAATTACCATGAATATTAAATAATCGCTAAGTTTGAAAAACTCAATGCCCTTTAAGGTGATTTTCGTTTTTGTGTAAAACTGCACAACGATTTTATTTACTGCAAATCCCGCCATTGACCAGAAAAAAGCGTTTATAAAAAATATAAACGGATAAACAACTTTAAAGGTATCATAGGTCTGTTCAAGGACTCTGTTGAAATTCGCCTGATCTTCAGGAGAACCTTCCTTAAAGTAAGGCAAACCCGAAAACATTTCCTTCGCCATTCCTAGAACATCTTTTTTCAAATACAACAACTGGTAATAATAATTTGCCAGTAGAATGCTGGTTACAATAACAGTAGCGACTACAATGTAAAACTGCATGGACTTATTGTTTTTAAACACAAACCCGCATAGCGATCCTACCGCGAAAGGCACAAAAACGAGAGCTATGACATCCGCCGTGGAATTAAATAAAAACACATATGCGGCTAAAGGCAAAAGTACACTCAGCGTAATTTTACCATATTTGTAATACGCTAATGCTGTCGAAAAAAACAGCGCTGTTGAAATTATCATTACTGATGCTGAAGCAATCATTTTATTGTTCGATAAACGGTAATAACGCGATCATTCTTGCTTTTTTAACTTCAAGAGCGATTCTTCGCTGATGTTTCGCACAAGTTCCAGTTATTCTTCTTGGCAGAATCTTGCCTCTATCTGTAAGAAACTTTTCAAGAATATCAGATCTTTTATAATCGATAGGGATTTCTTTATTGTGACAGAACTTACATACTTTTTTCTTGAAACGAGGCATACGTAAATTTTCTTTATAGGAATTATCTTCTCTTTCGTAAGGTTTTTTCTCACCTTCTTCACGCGGCACGTCAGCTCTTGGAGCTTCACCCTGAAAACTTTCAGCAACTTTTATTTCTTCCATAAAATTATCCTTTAATTATTTAGTTAAAATGGTATATCTTCATCCGACATAGGGTTTGATGACGACGAATAAGATTCATCGTGATAATTATGCATATCCTGAGTCATCGGACCGTCTGGAACATTCATCGCAGGGGCGGCATCACCAGTCGGCTGACCACTCTTCGATGAAAGAAACTGAAAAGAATCTACAACAACTTCTACCGTAGATCTCTTTCCCCCTTCCTTATCTTCCCATGACCGCTGTTGGATATAACCGTCAATACCTACTCTATCGCCTTTTTTGGCGTATTTAACAAAAACCTCTCCCATTTTTCCCCAAACAACACAATTAAAATAGGACACCATTTCTCTTTTTTCATTGTTGGTAACAAATGTCCTGTTATTAGCGATGGAAAATGACGCGATTGGTGTTTTGTTGTTTGCAGTAAAACGAAGTTCGGGGTCTCTAGTTAAACGACCGATTAGCGTAACTCTGTTTAAATCACTAGCCATAAATGCTCCTTATTTTACAATAAACATATGACGAATGATAGAGCTGTTTAATAAAAACTGCGCATTGATATCTTTGATTTTCAATGGATCAGATTTCAAGTTTATAAACCAGTAGTATCCATCAAGACAATCTTCAATGGCATAGGCTAATTTTTTTGTGCCCCAGTCCTCTTCAGATTCGATTTCGGCACTGTTTTTAGTAAAAATGTTTTTTACAACATTTTTCACATCATCAATGCTCCCCGGTTTGATAATAATTGTTAGCTCGTAACTGTTCATTTTTCCTCCTTCCTACGGAAATTAATTTTGGGATTGTTTAAAAACATATTGTTTTTGAATTTAAAAGTCTGACAGAAGAATCTGCTTTATGCTAATCCCAGAAAGGCATTGGACAATTCTTAATAATGGTGATTATTTTTCAAGAATAAAAATCATTTATAATTACAAAATTTATGAAGGTAATTTTCCGCGTCTTCCGGAGGAAGAGGTTTGGAATAGATATAGCCCTGCCCGTAATCAACATCCGCAAGTTTCAAAAAATCCACATGTTCTTTTTCTTCAATACCTTCAGCGACGACTTTAAGATTCAGACCATGGGCAAGACCTATAATAGATTTTACGATATGCGAACTGTCTTCATCAACATGGAGCCACTTTATGAAGGACTGGTCAATTTTCAGAACATCGACTGGAAAGTGGCTTAAATAGCTGAGAGACGAATAACCTGTACCAAAATCATCAAGATATAAGTGATACTTCATAGATTTCATCTTTAAAAAAGTCATGTTTGCCTTGTTCATATCTTCCATAAATGAGCTTTCGGTAATTTCGAAACCGATTGATTCCGGCTGTACGTCATATTTCTGATTAATCCCGGAAATGATTTCAGCGAGGTTGTCGATAACAAACTGTTTAGCTGAAAGATTAATGTTTACTCGAACACCTGAATCTTTAATGTCAAATTTTTTATACCATTGTTCAATTTGACGCATACCTTCATCGATTACCCATTCGCTAAGGGGTATTATAACGTCACTGGTTTCAGCGACTTTGATGAATTTGTCAGGAGGAATCATACCTTTCTCTGGATGAAACCATCTGATTAAAGATTCAAAACCTGAAATGCAGTCAGTTCTCATATTGATAACCGGCTGATAGAATAGTTTGAAATTTTTTTCTTTAATGGATTTGTAAATATCATTAGTCATTTCAACATTTTCAATATTTTGAGAGGAATAATAATCTTTCTCTGTTGTACTATGATTTTTGGAATATTTGCTCAGAAGCTTTTTTATTATCAGGTTCTTTGAAGTGATATCACAGTTTCCAGAAATTATCATAGATAGCAGATCGTCTTTTGATAAATCCTTATCGAGAGAATTATCGCCGCCGCAGAACAAAATCTTTTTTTTGTCTGCATGATAATCTTCCGATAGAAATTTGTCGATCATTCTGGAAAATGAAATAACTTCTATTGGAGCCGTAACTGTATTAAAAATGTTTTTATCTAAATTGATAATCTTTTCAGAAATATCGTTTACGAGACTGATTACTGGTTTGTTGTTTATTCTGCAATGTTCTACAATTCCTGCTAATACGGCAGAATCTATCTGCATCGCACATTTGATTATAAGAATGAGATCGAATGAACTGGCGGTGATTGTGTCGTAGGAAAAATCGAGATAGCTTACACTTATAACTTCATATTTTTCTTTTAAGTGTATTTCTAATTTTTCCGGTTGAGCTCCGGAAAATAAAATTAATAATTTTTTCATACCATCTTACTTGTTTATCAACATTAGATTATTTACAGAAATCCATGCTGAAATATGGACAGAAAATAATCAATACTAATTTCTTGGCGATTTATCAGTGTCCAACAAAATTAAACAAATATCCTTAAAGGCAAATAAAAAGGAGGGCAAGCCCTCCTTTTTATAAAATGCGAATGTCTATTTAAGAAAGTTATTTCTTAGTTTCGTCTGTAAAAATTCCGCTAATTTCAACATCAGAATTATCACTTCCTATATTAATACTATATGTCTGTTTTTTACTTACTTCGCCCGCATCATCGAAAGTTGCTGTAACTTCAACATTTGACAATGCTGTGTCAACTGTATCGTATTTACTAGCAAAAGTTGCTGGATAGTAATAAGCAGTAAAAGTAAATGGTGCTGTTCCAAGTGTTTCTTTTCCTGTTGCTAAAGAAGTTGTTTTTTTTGTAGCAAACTTCATTAGATAAGAATTTGTTACAGCCTCAAAACCATCCGATTTCTTTTCTTGGATTCTCCAAGTTCCAGTGTACTCTGTTTTTGTCCATGACTGTCCAGCATAACCACTGTAAGATCTTTTATCTCCATTAGCATCTGTATATCTTCCCGAAAAATCAAAAGATATTGTCTTAACAGCAGTGTTAGATGTAGTGTATTGTGCTTCAAATTTGCTGTTAAACTTATATTCAACAGTATATGTAAATGTACCTTTCTTATCAAACACTAATTGTTCAGTGCCATCTGCACAATAGTTATTTGTTTTAGTTGTTACGGTTCCTGTTATATCAGAAACAGTAATTAACCAAGTAGATTCCGGTTTAGCTATTGTAAAAGTTTTTCCTGCTAAATCAATATCACGTGCACCTGATGGAGCTCCTTCAACTTCAGGATCTTCACAACTTATAATTACTGCAAATGGTAATATAAGCAAAATGCTCAATAATGAAATATATTTTTTCATACTTTGTTCTCCTTAATTTTATTATTTTTGTAGTATAAAAAGCTTTTTCGAATCATCATTAAAAGTATAAATAGCTTTTTTTGTAGAATCAAGACCTACATAAGAATACTTTAATATTGATTCTGAAGCAGTTACATTCGATGTTGTTGTTGTCAACTTAGTAGCTACATAAGTAGCATCATAATATTTAGACCAACCACCACCAACAGCAGTTGCACCAGTATATATGGTTTCTTCGACAGATGTTTGCATAAATGCTACTTTTTTTGTTACATCTTCAAATCCATCTGAATCTACTTCAAACTGACGCCATTTACCCTTTTCGACTTTTTTATATAATACTGAATCAGCTGCATAACCAGAATAGTTCGTGGTCGTGCTGTAATAAAATCTGTCAGAATCTGTCCTGATACCGTTGCCAGAATCCTGATAACTTATTGTAGTAACTACAGTAGTTCCTGAAGCAGCTGGTACTGTATGACCAGTTGAAAATTCAGCTGTACATTTATATTCGGTAGTATTTGTATAAGTACCATCTGCAAGAAAAGACAATGTTACAGTTTCTATTGCAACAGGCAAATTCGTAATAGTATCTGTTGAAGTATTAGAAACAGTATCTTTTACATTTACAGTTTTTGTTATATACATTGCCATTGCATCAGTATAAACAAAAGTCTTTCCTTTAAATTCTAAATTCTGTGCACCAGTTGGTCCACCTGAAACATCAGTAGTCTCACATGCAAGCGAAGTAAAAATCGGCAGAATAAGAACTGCCAGCATTGCAAATGCTTTTTTCATTTTAAATCTCCTTAAATTATTGATTATTTAATAATCCTAATGGATTACCTGAAAGCGTTTGTAAATTGTATGTAAATTTTGTCAATACATTTTTTGGCATTTATGAGTTTTTTGGCGTAATCCGTTTATTAATATTTGTATAAATATTGCATTCGTTTGTATATATAGCTTGGACTTTTT
>CAYLTM010000015.1:0-3771 GCA_964386495.1 uncultured Leptospirales bacterium | reverse complement strand
TATAATAAAATATTTTTTTACTATATAAATAAGTTATATTTAAATATAAAGAAAAATATTTTATTATATTTTATTATAATGGGTAATAATTCTTCTACTAATCAAAAAAAAAATATTAGTTCTAAATTGTATAAATATTTATAAACATTAGTAAAGTAATGTTGTATTAAACATTATTAAAAATAATAACATTTACACGAATGATAAAACTCCGCCATTGATCATGAATGCAAATAAATAATCACAAAAATTATTACAAAAAGAAATCTGACTAATCAAATTCTCGAAGAGACTCGTGAATACCTTTATGAATTTCGTACCAGAACTGCAGTGCCTCTTCTTTTTTGTCTTTTTCAAATCTGTCGATCCAATCAGCCAGCTCGGTATTTTTGTCGTTTTCGACATCGCGTTTTCTTTTCAAAAAAGTATAAACATAATCTATACATCGCTCGGTTTCCCAATATATTGATGAATTCCGGCTGTTGATTTTACTCGCGGTAATAAAGACTGACTGAAGAAATTTATCTTTAAGACCATATAACGATTCTATAATATCCGGCATCATCTCCTCTGCCCAGTTTCTGTGAAATCGGCACACGCCGAGATTATCCATAATAAGCTCCTTCACAAAACGGTCGGCGTTCATACGACCCAACTGTCGCGGCGGTACAAAATCATTGCCGTAGTACATATAATATTTCCCCATGATTGCCATAGGCGACAATACACCCGGTGTCCAATACTGGTTCGGCACCATCCAGCCCTTTCTTCCAAACGCACAATAGACCAGCCCATCCATGATTTTTTTTCCTTTTTTACGTGCCAAGTGTCTTGCAAGTTTTCGTGCACCTTCCTCCATGTTGAGCAATCCCCTTTTATGAGTAATCGAATCAATTATAGCGATTGCCAAATCCGCATTTTTCATAGAATCGTTAACAGGGTCGAGGTCATTATGTTTGAAAACCGGATAATCCGAAACGCCGAGTTCTTCCGGAGTAAGAATGCGGTTGTCGAGACATTCGAAAAGCCATGAAACAACACCGCCGATCGAGATACCATCGTATCCAAGCATGTCTGCGTGATGATTAACTTTTTCAGCAGCGCGCTGGTCGAAAATTCCGCATAACGGTCCCATAGTCTGATAAGGTTCATAATCCTTCTTGAACTCGCCGTTCATTTTCTTGCATACCGCCGGACAAGGTTCTCCGCAAGTCTTAAACTGTTTGGTATCAATCGTTTCCGAGTTAAACTGTTTCAGATAATGATTTGTGATTAACCGATCATTAAAATCCAGACGCTCGCTCTCTTCCATATATATGCTTTTGTAATTAAACGCCATCACTTTACCTTTCAGCGTAGAATAATTCACACCAAAGGTACCGCCGGTATTAAAATTCGGATCAAACCTGTATTTTGTTGTAGATTCGAAATCCTTCGCCGCCAGCTTTTTCTGATACTTGTTAACGAACCATTCATCCGCAACCTTTCTGTCGCGAAAATCCTCATCAATAAAAGTTCCTCCATAGATTACTGCCGCGATTCCATGTTCTCTGAAAAGTTTTGTCCCAAAGCCGCCTCTACCAGCCCAGGTGTCCACAAAAGTTATCTGTTTATTAACAATCGGTACCGAGCAAATAGCACCGATATCGGATGACTGGGCAGCCGGACCGGTAGCGAGAATGCGCGGATCATTACTATAGCGGGAACCGAATTTTTCATAGACGAAATCCGTCATCGAGTAAATTCCTTTTCGTCCTTCTCTCCAAACATTTTCCGCGTTAACCGGCTCTATACTAATTTCAATTTCTGCACCATGAACACGGTTCAGGTAAAGTACTGAAGGTGCGGCGGATTTTCCAATAATCGATACCATATTGATTCCAAGGTTATCAAAAATTATACCCGCGCCGCCCATAGACGATATGTAATATCCTCCCCAACATGGAGAAAATCCTGTAAAAATCAATCTGTTTGATCCCGGAAATATCGAACCCGCTAACAGCCCTGTTCCGAAATTCAAACTATTATGCTTACCTGATAGAAAAAGTCCAAGATCTACCGGACCGAAAAAATCACCAATTTTATATCTCTAAATTTTATAAAATCCGCTGGACGCGTCGAGAAGCAATGCCTTTAAAAAAGAATCCATAAATGCCCCCTTTTGTAATATACCTAACAGAGAGTGGTTATCCACAGACATTATCACCTCGACCCGTCGCCGGCGGAAGGAGAGCTGTAATTATTCCGCATAACATCTTATGATAAGTATATTTCTAACATTCTATAAATAATTATATTTTTTGACTCAAATTTTTTCAAGTAATAATTTTTTTAATTTCAAAATCCTAAAAAACGGTCTCTGGCACCTTTAAATTAACAAAAATTGCCCTGAAACCTTAAAAAACGGTCTCTGGCACCATTATTAAAATCTTCGTTGACACAAAAGTTTTAAAATGAGAGAATAATATCGTAAAAGCAAGACTGTAATTTTTGACTTTACATTTATTTCCAACGACCGATAAATGGTACGACCAATTATCCTTGAAGTAAGCTATTGAAGTAAGCAATATAATAAAAAGGAGACAATATATGGCTGATGAAAAAGTTACATGGTGGGCGTTTGACGAAGTTGAAAAGTTTATGACCACCGCGTTTGTCAAAATGGGTGTTCCTGAAGGCGACGCGAAGATATGTTCCAATGTTTTAATCGAAGCTGATAAACGCGGAGTGGATTCCCATGGTGTCGGAAGGTTCAAGCCTATTTATCTGGATCGCATGTGGGCTGGCACACAGAATGCCCGAACCGATGTCGAAATCGTAAAGGACATGATGGCTACCGCGGTTGTTGACGGGCATAACGGCATGGGAATGGTCACTGGTCACAAGGCGATGACTATGGCGATTGAGAAGGCAAAAAAATTCGGCATGGGGATGGTCACTGCAAGAAATTCTACACATTATGGCGCGGCTTTTTACTATCCAAGTATGGCTATTAAAGAAGGTATGATCGGAATTACCGGCACGAACGCGAGACCGTCAATCGCCCCGACATGGGGTGTCGAACCAATGCTGGGCACCAACCCGATGACGTTTGGTATACCTTCAGATGATGATTTTCCTTTTATGCTCGATTGTGCGACTTCGGTTACTCAACGGGGAAAACTGGAATTGTATGACAGACTCAACAAGGATCTTCCTGAGGGATGGGTTATCGGTGAGGACGGTAAATATCGTACTGATACTAAACAGGTGCTCGTGGATTTGACAAAGGATAAAGCTGCTCTGACACCTCTTGGCGGGCTTGGCGAGGATCTCGGCGGTTACAAGGGTTACGGATATTCCACGGTTGTTGAAATTTTATCCGCCGCGTTATCAAGTGCCAATTATCTAAAAATGCTTTTAGGTGTAGATTCTGCCGGTAATAAAACGCCGATTCTGTTGGGACATTTTTTTATCGCTATTAATGTGGAATGCTTTCTCGAACTTAACGATTTCAAAAAAAATGTCGGCAACATTCTTAGAGATCTTAGAAATTCCAGAAAAGCTACAGGCCACGACCGGATATGGACTGCCGGCGAAAAAGAATGGGATGTCTGGCAATATAGAAAAGACAAAGGTGTTCCATTTAACGATCCTTTAAAGAAAAGTTTTTCTGAAGTTAATGATAAACTTAATTTGGGATATTCTCTGCCGTTTTAGAAATTTATTTATTTAGGGCTTTTTATAACGTATAATTGATTATATACGTTATAAATACTTCAACATTGTTGC
>CAYLTM010000014.1:34329-41216 GCA_964386495.1 uncultured Leptospirales bacterium | reverse complement strand
CGGCATATTTGATCGACACAATCAATACCGATCCGCCGGAACCGGTCACTTTCTCTGGAATAGCTTTTACTGTTAAAAGCGGCACAATGACTATTGTAAGCAATAGTGACAGCACCGCAAATATTTCAAAAAATGTCGTCGGTAATGCCATATGTATTTATAACCCAACAATAAATAAAAGCAATTATGTTGTTACTGGAGAGATACAGTTAATTTCAGGTACCAGATATGGTATAACTTTTCGAATGCAGAATGATTCTCTATTAAACGGTTATGTATTTCAGTATAATGCAGATAAATTACGACTTGTGTATTTTAACAGTAATGAACCTACATATAGTGACAATAGTATTATTTTACCAGATCCGTCAGGACCAAACGATAATGAATGGCATTCTTTTATTTTTGTGGTAAATGGCGATATTATAAAAATATATTTAGACGGGCAGCTTAGATATGAAGTTAATTCAACTAGTGCATTCTTTTTATCTGGAACTCCCCCAAGATGGAATACAGGTGGACTGGGTTTTAGATTTTGGCAGAATGCCGAAGTCAAGGTCCGCAACTGGCAATTCCAGGAAATAAACCCTTAGTTCCCCCTTCCAATTTAAAATGTTTGATATTAAAATGCTTGACAAATCCGATTTTTATTATTATGTTAACAAATATCGGTGTAATTCATAATAATTTTCATATTATAATATTTGAATTTTACCGGTAAATAATATTATATTTTGGAGGACAAAATGTATAAAAAATTTAGAACTTTACTCGCTTTTATGATTGTTACAGTATTAGCCTTGGGAATCTTTTCCTGTAGCGGTGCTGAGGATGCGATAGAAGAATACACAATGAAAAATGTACCGGATCAGTATTCAGTGCAAATTCCAAAATCAGTGAATGGATCAGAAACCAGTGATGAGCTTGTCGCGAAGGGTTTTGTCGGCAGCACTGATGATGTAAAAAACTCTCTTGGATATAGACATCTAAAAGAAGCCATGATGGAAGTTGAACTTGAAAACTCTAAATTGGAAATATTCTTTATTCTTGCAGATGCTGCTATTGATAAAACCGGAAAGTATTTCGACGCGCCCCAGGATATAACAGTGGATATTACTGATGAAATGCTCGAAAGAGTTGACGCTGTTAAAGAACGTTTGAATAAATATGCTGAACTTCCTGATACACAGTTATCATCAGCAAAAAAAGATTCGATTAAAAAATTACTCAAAGGTATTAAAAACAACGATAAAGTTACCCTCCAGAAAATGGCATATGTTGATAAAGACAATTTTTCAAAAATTATAGATCCTAACCGCGATAAACCTCTTTTAGATCAAAAAGACATGATAGCTGCTGAATATTCTAAAATGATTAAATTCGGCGGATTCAAATTCGGAACATACGAAGATGCGGATTTCAAAGAAGGAAACAAAGTAATATTTATTATGTGGAATGATGACAAAACTGCTGCAAAAGTTTTTTCACTAGAAGTTAAAAAATTTCCTGTTGATGGAAAAGATGACAAGGAAGTTAAAATCAAGGATATTATGTTCAAGAATTATGGTAAAGAAGGCAAGTTCGCATCCATAATGTCGGCATGGGATTCAGCACCGTATGTTTGGGATGAACCGGGTAAAAAATGGAAACTTAAACATTCTGATGATGCGAAATTCAGAGATGTAGACTTTTCCAGAATAACTATAAAAGAAGTTGATTCAACAACCAATGCAATCATGTATAATTTCATGCGTAAACAGAGAAAACTCATGGGAGACCCTTCGAAGGCTGATTCTATGAAAACTTTCGAACATAATATAAAAGGTTATGCAGATAACACCGGAGCATATATCGGCACGGACGCAAAAAAAGAACGCGAACGTAATTCTGGCGGTGTTGATGAAACAGGAATTTTTAAGGATGATGGTTTTGCCAGCATAAGAGCTGATGAAGTCTGTAAAGAAAATGGCGACCTTCTTGGTGCAAGATTCTGGTCAAAGGCAACCGGCAACTGGGCAGATGTGCCGAACTATACTTGGCCAGGTGATGAAAATACTCATTACGCTGCTTTCAAAAAATATAAAGCCGAATACGAAACTAAACGCGATGATTTCGAAGGAAAAATTAAAGTAAAAGATGTAATGAACAAATATCTCGGAACAAGAGATATCGTAATAGAAATTAAAATACCTGCTTCATTAAGAGCTGTAATCGATGCAAAGACTACAGTTAACGGATTTCCTTTCGTAATATCTAAAGCCGATGCTGCTGATATTATGGGTACAAATACAACAAACATAATCGGTAAAGCTTTTATGCTTCGATATACTTATGCAGAACTCAAAGCCGCAAAAGGTGAAAACGACATTAGACTGGCTGTTGTTCTAAAAAAAGATCCAAACGATGCAACAATATCAAAGGACAATGTGCCGGCAACTATTAAGTTATGGTTAGTACAGGTTGATGCTACAACTGGTGTAATAACAGCTACAGACAAAGCGTCAGTTACCAAAGTTGCTGACGACAAAGTAAATTTGTATCAGTAGAATTTCTGACATTATTGTATGAAAACAGCCCGTTCGAAAGAACGGGTTTTTTTTTAAGATATTTGAACCGGATGATTAATCTTACACTAATAAAATTCTTGACAGAGTAAATGATGATATTACCATTTTAATGAACTAGAGAAAAGGATTCGTACGATATTAAACAATTGGAGAGTCTACTCATTGAAGAAGAAACAGCAAAATATTGACATTCAATTTGATGGACACCTCGAAAAAAGTATCATAGAAATGACACCACGATAAAAGCTTGATTACATCTTGAAAATGATAGAGTTAAAAACTACACAAATAAAAATGTCCAGAAAATAAAAAACAAATCCCCCAACATACGAAGCATATAATAATCACAAATTTCTTACCAATCATATTCAGATTATGTCGATAATTACTTATAAACAAAACACCATTCATGTCAAAAAAAATAAGCAAGTATAGATTTTCGTATTGACTTTTTGTTCATTATTTAACATATTCAAGCTGTAGATTAAACATCGATAGCCTGATTGGGTACAAGACGTATGAATGTTTGCCTTTAAAGATAAATTAAGGTAAATATGGAGTTAAGAGTTCATGAAAAAAATGATTTATTACATAGTAGAAGGAGCTAAATTCAGTATAGTTATTACTATGCTGGCTACATTATTATTCTGTTCAAAAACATCAAAAACCATACAGCCAGGCGAGATCACCACCGAAAACAAAGAGTCCACAACCGGTTCAGTGGAGATGCGGGTGCAGGACATTTTCCCAAAACACAATGAAACATCAGTCCCTGTAAACACTAGTCTCTTCGTGGTATTCACCAAACCTGTTGACGAAACAAGCATAGCGGGAAACATTAGTATTACTAATTTGACCTCTTTCACAACTTCTATGGATATTGAAAAAAAAGTCCTGCGAATATATCCAGCGTCTAATCTGAATTATTCAACGAACTATTCTATTACTGTAAATAAAAATATCAAGGCTTCGGATTCCAACACCCTCGATAACAATTACGCGGTCACATTCACGACAACTGGCGATCCGAACGCCGACCCTGCCCCGTATATAATCGCGTCATCACGGTCGCCGTCGGCGGACGCGTTTAATGTAGCATTAGCTGTAGGATCTATACAGCTAACCTTTTCGGAACCAGTAACAAATGTTACATCATCGACATTTACTGTTCTCAATGATGCGGTTGCAAGCGGCAGTCCTGTTTCAAGCAATGGCGGATCAACATGGCAATTAAATTTAATAGCACTTTTACCCGGAAAAGTTTATACTGTTAAACTGTCAGCTGACATCACCGATGTTTCCGGCAAGGCTCTTGTAGAAAATTCAAACGCCACATGGTCTTTCACTACAGTTGAATCGCCTATGCCGAATCCGAACGATTACTCCACAACAATGATAACATCCGTGTGGATTACTAATGCTACAGCAACTACTGCTGATATAAATTTTTCTACAAACATACCAATTGAATCAAATTACTTTACTGTAAATTACGGAACAACTTCCGCTTACGGGAATTCCCAAGCCGGAATAAACACCGGTAAAAAAGTTACACATAAAATTCAAATTTCAGGACTTGCTCCGGCAACAGTCTATTATCTTGGAATATCAAACCCGGGGGCAACCAATCCTGCATATATAGACCCGCTAATTCCCGGCAGATTTTTGACCTTTATCACTAAACAAAATGCGGCAATATATAAAAAAGTTTCAAATAGCACTATTAATAAAGAAAATATAAACTTAATACAGAACACTACAGAAATTGGCGGATACAGCCCAACCGCCTACATTATCTGGCATGAAGGCGGCAATATTTACGCGGATTTTTTAAACGCTGGTAATCCGCCAGCGAATCCATCAAGTTGGACTGTTGCACCAGATTTTAATGGCACAGAAGTCTATTCTGCTGGGAGTGCTTCGACTGTGAAAACTTTTTCGGACGATAGCGGTGCGGGAATTATTACTTACGAAAAGAGCGGCAGTATCTATGCGAAAAGAATTTTCAACAACGGTGGTGCTCTGGCTTATACAGATACCAAAAATATCAGCACAAATAACTGGGGCGAAACTGCCGCTCATACAGGTATAGTGGTCAGTACAGGAAGCAATGTTTCCGCAGCAAAAGTGTGGGGCTCGACAAGCAATAACAATGCTTCGGCAGGGACTGTGAGTAATATTACTGACGGAACTAATTATTTTTTTCCAGGGAATGTTAATTATTTATATGATTTTGCTACAGATTTTACAATTGGCGGATATTTAGCTGGAACCATAGTTTATAGAACAAATGACACATGGGCTACTATTAGCAATGTGACACCGGTTGCCTTCAGACATGTTATTCAGCTTTCATCAGCTCTATCAACAGGTGCTTACAGAATTGCTTCACATACAACAACAGAAACGATTATTGCAGATGATCATATAATTAAAACAACCGGCAATCCGGTAACAACAGTGGATTATTTCAGTCCTAAAGCTGGTTCACCAATCAATAGAATATACAGTCAGCCGAATTATACACTTCCAACAACACCGGTGTTTATAGATAATGGAGATATTGTTATAGACAATAACGGTAACTCAAGACGGTTAAATGCTAACCCTATTCTTGTAAACTTTGCTTCAACAAATCCTGCTAATCCGATAATGTCTGGTACAAGCGAAAATTCTGTTATTCCAACAGGGTTAATTGATACCACAAATAATTTTTCAACGGTACCAATGTATTCTCTTTCAAAAAACACTACAACAATTCAAAATTCATATATAAGTGATTTGATTAATGCCGCTTCAGGTATTCTTGGTGTAATACCTACTGTTTTTTCAGGTGGTGGTGAAAACTATGAAATATATCCTGTGTATTTAACTGGAACAGCTCAGTCTGGAACTTCCGCTTTTACACTAAGAGGAACTGCTGGGATTTTTTCTGGGGTATCAAACGGAGATCATGTAATAAACACTACAAATTTTTCTGTAACTACAATAATAAATGTGGATACTCCAAATGAAGTAACATTAGCAACCTCAGGATTATTTGCAGTTAATGATAATTTCAGTATATGTCAGCAGACGGCATCTATCAGCGGTATAACTAACAACCTGACAAATTTATTAACCGACAGCGGTAACGACTTTACTACGCTTCAAATCGGTGATCTTGTAAAGAATAATACTGACTTCACTTCAACTCACATATCATCAATAATTAGCTCTCATTTATTATCACTCGATTCAGATATTATATCAACATCAGGAAAGAGCTATGATATTATTAATGGTAAATATTCTTATAACAGGGTATTTACACCAGAAATATTTTCTCCATTTTACCAATTTAATCTGAACACTATTATTAATGCAAATGTATCCTCCTTTACAGTTTATAATCGTTTATTGAGTGCAACTTCTATAGCAAGACCAGCAAATCCTCTTTTTGATAATTCCGCAACGTTTACGACTTCAGGTGTAGTAGCAGGCGACATAATTTTAAATTATACCACTCTAAATGCGCCGATTAATCCTAATAAGGCTTCGGTTACCACTGTATATCAAAGGGCTCTTCAACTACCAGCAAATAATTTCACTGCTGACGCACACTTATATAACATAATCCGTCTTGCAAATGGACCTGTGATAGCCGATATCATCGAAACCGGTATAACAACTTCTACAACTTCATACAAGCTCAACTCAACTAACTGCACTTTCGTAGCAAGCGGTGTTGAAAAAGGCGATGTTGTATATAATGTAACAACCCCAAATTATGCAGTTGTTAGAAATGTAAATAGTGAAAACCAGCTTACTCTGGATAAAGATATATTCGGTGCTACCAACGACAGATTCATTGTATTAGCTTCAACAAGACCAATTCTTGCAACAGGTATTGTATCTAGCGGTGGTGCTACTTTTACAGATACAGATGTCGCATCTAAATTTACACAGACTATCCAAATCGGTGATGTTGTCAGAAATCAGACAACATCTGCAACATCTATTGTTACATCTGTCAATTCCGATATTTCTCTAACACTTGCATCCAACATTATGACTGCTGGCGACAGATACATTATTGAAGAACCGCGGATAATATTCACATATCAAGACAGCAATAACATTTATGGAAAAATAGTCCGAATGCGAGATGGTTCAAATGTAGGGACTGCTTTTACAATATGCGACACAACAACATTGTTGAAAAATCCGAAAGCAATATCATCTGGAGATGGGAATGTATTTGTTGTGTGGCAAGATACTGCTAATACTACTATTTATGGTAAGCATTTAAACTCAGAGGGAACTATACTAACAGGCAGT
>CAYLTM010000014.1:15564-34319 GCA_964386495.1 uncultured Leptospirales bacterium | reverse complement strand
CAGTGCTGCTGGTATAGACGGCATCATTCTTGGAACAGGCGGAAATCTCATTGATGCTAAAAAAGCTGACGGAACTAATCTATATATATTATACACAAGTGGCGGAAATATCCTCGTTTCAAAAATATCAACAGCACTTACGACAGCGTGGACATCCACTGCAATATCTGGAAGCGAACCTGTTATGACAGTTACCTCAGACAACAGTGTAGTAATCGCTTATACAAAAGCAGACGGCAAAGTTTATGCTGCAAAACCTAGTTCAGCAGGTGCAGCAGTATTCCCATTAACAGAAACTGTCATTTGCGATTATAAATCTTATGAGAACTGGAAGTCGTCGTCTGAGTCGCCATTTAACTCCAATATATCAATCGTCAGCGACCAGTTTGGCGGCGCAATAATCAGCTGGATTGACTACAGATACTACCCGATACTCGGCAATTGTGTTTTTGCACAAAAAATTAATTCGACAGGAATAAGACTGTGGGATGCTTCAACTGGTGCAAACGACTTGAATGGAGTGATGATGGGTGTTATCAATGAGTATGCTCAGGAAAAATATTCTCTGCACAGCTCGACATATAACGACGGCGGTGTTCCATACGGTTTGCTCATTCTATGGAAGGATTATTTTGCGTCACCATCAAAAGCAGATATTTATTACAATACAAGGTAATTGGATAATAAATGATGCTAATAGAAAATGATTATTTAGACATGATTATATGTTTAAACACTGTTAAATGCAAATACCTTATTGTCGGAGGTTTTGCTCTGGCATTTAATGGATATGTGCGAAATACAGGAGATATTGATATCTTAGTTGAACCAACAAAAGATTTAATGGATTATGAGGAGCTTAAAAAACTATGAACTGTTTTGAAAAGAGAAAAATTGAAAGAGAAAAGAAATGGTCATCAATTTTAATTAAAAAAAATAATGACATCATTTTTTCAGAGGCTATTGAAAAAAGTGAAAGAAGCGTTGAAAAAAATCTGGAATTACTTTGCCAACTTCGACTTATGTCTTACCCGCAATTATCAAATGCATATAAAATGGATAAAACAATAATAAAATTTAATAAAGCTATAGTACATGATGAGATACAGTAATTACAAAGATATCTATTATTTCAACTTGCTGATAGTGACTGGTCTGGAGGATAATAGAAGTTTAATCAGCTTTTCCGGATCTGAATCCTTCACAATGCAATCAATATGCTCTCTGCGCATAAAGCCGCTGTCCGAAATATGATGCAGCAACGAAAACAACCTGTCGTAAAAATTTCCGATGTTTAATAACCCAATAGGTTTATTGTGCATGCCGAGCTGCTGCCATGTCAAGACCTCAAAGAATTCTTCAAGAGTACCAATACCGCCCGGAAGAGAAATGAATCCGTCGGCAAGCTCAAACATTACAGTTTTGCGTTCGTGCATACTTTTTACGATACGTAGATCAGTGAGGTTATGATGCGCAACTTCCATGTTGAAAATGTTGTCTGGTATTACACCTATTACTTTACCGCCGGAACTCAAACAGCCATCAGCTACACTGCCCATTAAACCGACTGAAGCACCGCCGTAAACCAATGTAATATTTTTTTCTGCTAGAATTTTACCGAGAAGAAAAGCAGCATCGCGATAAACAATATCTATACCATAGCTTGATCCGCAATAAACACAAATACTATTCATTATATATGTAATTTGACAGTTTTTCGATAATAAACAAAGTGAGGTTATCCTTACTTTCATCATAGATACTCGAAAACATAACGCCTATTCCATAGGAATTATCAGAATTTCTTTCACATCTCACAACCATCGCAAGAGCTTCAATATCTTTCAACAAATCATCAATCTTAGAAAAATCTATATTTACCTTAATAATACTCGATTGAGGATATGGGCGAGAAGATTTAAAAAAGAATCCCCCTTTACTGATATTGACAATAGTACCTATCATATCAATTTCAGAATCCTGTATATCATCATCATTTTCAATTAGAGTTTCCACAACACTCACTGGAATTTCCACATCAACACGAATATTGTTTCTTGAATTATTATTTTCTTTAAAGCGCGATAAAAACCAATTTTCAAATTCCTTGTCAAACCATTCACCTACCGAAAAATCAATTGATTTCGTCGAACCTGCTTTAACAAGACTTTCATGATAATTATCGAGTTCTATCTGGATTTCGCTTTTCAGCTTATCTAATTTTATTCTAGATGTATACTTTTTGCTCATAAAACCACACTTTTTTAAAATCAAATTATCATGTAAACAATTCCAATCAGAGCGGCAAGCAGGACTATTGCCAGCCCAAACAGAAAAACAATGAATCTAGAACCATCACTAGAAGTTTCAAGAGCTACTTTGTTTTTTATTTCTTTATTATTCTTTTCTATGGAATAATCTTCTTTAGGATCAAATATTCTTACTTTTACCTGAATTTCTTCCTCTACACATTTTCCGAAAACGCCTTCATCAATTTTCGCCATTATCTCGATAGCGCCATCACTACTGTAGGATTTAATATCAACAACTTCTGCTGGAAGCGGTCGAATAACACCATCTTCTTTTAACTTATACAAATGTATATAATAATTGGCTTTTTCTGAAACCAGTTCAATCTTGACCATTATTTTATTGCCGATTTTCAAATCTGTAACAGGAATGCCTTTTACCGGCGACAAAATAGGCGACACTTGCAAAACTGTAGCATTCTCATTAACAGGATTATCCTGCTGCGGACCATTATACTTTTCTTTAATCTGCGTCACGCTTATCTTTAGCGGCCTGCATTTCTTCGGGGGTTACTTCTTGAATATTTATATCAAGATTTAAATTTTTGTCCTGAATAATTCTTCTCAGTAAATCAAAAATATAATTTTCAGCGGATCCGTAATCATAATTATTAAGGATCGTAAAAAGCTGAACAGCTCTTGTTTTATCATTATTGAGATTATCTAAAGCGGTAGAAATGTCCTTGGTAAACGCCTGATTGAATTTCCCGCCCCACTTAACAGTATTTATTTCAGTTTCAAAATCAGACCATAATATATTTGGATCAATATTATAAAGATCTGAGAAACTGGAAACAACACTAGTATGAGTTTTAATTTTTTGAGAAGAATCAAACATCATCATCATCAAGCCATAAAAATTAAGGTTTGACGACTTAAATCTGCATTTTAAAAATATATTTGTTGTATCAATAGACATTTTCCTCACCGGTTTAACTAAAATATTTACTATCCCTAATAATTGTCAAATAAAATATTTATTTTAATATTTCAAGTTTCCACATAACCACCTGATACCTGATATTTTATTTATCGGCACAGTATAATAAATGTAAACTTTAAAATTCATTAAACGATAAATAAAGTAATTACTGATAAATTGCCGAGAATAATTCTATTCAATAATAAATCCCTCAGTAATTATACCGGATTCTTTCAAAACTTCATGAGATTTAAGATCATGCCCAACAATAATCTTCACTGATGAGTCATTCTTCAGTTTATTCAACCAGAACAAATCCTTTCCCACCTGATCCCTATTTTCTCTGAGAAGCATACTTGTTATTATTGGTCTTTGTCTGATCAATGTAATATTTTCCATTGACCATGCGATATCACCTGAAATAAGAATCTCATTACCATCAGAAAGAACTACGAAAAAAGCTGAATGTCCGGAAGTATGCCCCGGAGTCTTTATCATAACTACACCAGGTGAAAAAAGTTTATACTCTATAGCACCATATGCAGGGATATCAATTTTATAAAAATCTTCAATGATTTTCATTTTATCATTAACAACAAATCCGACATCATTAAGATACCTGCTAACAGACTGCTCCTTTGTCAAATACAGTTTGGATGAAAACAAATCAAAATGCTCCGACTTGGCAGCCCCGGCAATATGATCAAAATGTTCATGTGTAAAAGCAATTTTATCAGCTCCGAGAAAAGCTTTCTCTAAAATATCATACTTTTTAGCGTCAAAAAATTTACCGGACATAACCGATTTATCATATAACGTTTTATCAACAGCACTATCAATTATTACATAGGATAATTTCCCATTTTTATTATAACAAATTTGATACGCGATAAATGGTGAATTATTTTCTATACGTAAACCAGCCGCAACAGCCCAGTCGGGAAAATCACCGCTTGCGATTGTTAAATATCCAAGAGATGACGGTAAACCAGATTCAGAGTTAGCCAATTTTCTTATATCTTCAATTGGATACTTGAAAAAATATTCTTCTGAAGAATAATAATCGACCAGAACATATTTCGCGGTCATTGTCATAACAACAAATGACATTAAAACTATTACAAAAATTTTCAACTTTTTCAAAAAAAACCTCCACTTAATTACGGTTTTGCGGATTATATAATACAGACTATCCGCAATATCCGCTTAATCTAAATAATCACATTCTTTAGTAATTTTAATACGGCATCAAGCAATGCTTCAATGGGATTCATGCCTTTTTCCCTACCATTATTAATAAAATCCACCATAACAATTGAATCATTAACGACAACTCCCGCAAGACCATCTGTTGGTTGAATGACTATAGTCGATCAACCAACAAAATATGAAGTGAGTTTAGCAATACCGTTAATTTCTCTTAGCTGATCTTCAACAGGAATAGTAATAAGTTTTTCCACATTGGCAGCCGTTGCACCCGGATAAACAGTATTCACTAAAATAATATCAAAATCGACTTTTGGGAAGGCTTCCCGATTTGTTGTTATTAAAAACATAATACCCCCTAAGCCTTTGAGAAAATCATAATCATATAAACTTTTAAAATAAAACACTCAGTCTGTCAAAGTTAAATCGACAGCCTGATTATATTGAATAAAAGAAATCACTTATGTTTTAGTCAATATAAAGATATAAATTTTATGGATTATTACTTTGTTATGGATTGATAATATACTAAATAAAAATTGCGGGAAGTCTATAAAAACTATGCGCGTCTAAGAGGATTCGAACCTCTGACCTACGGATTCGTAGTCCGGCGCTCTATCCAGCTGAGCTACAGACGCAAATTAAATTTCCAATTTCTGCGAATATCCGCTAAAAATAAAAATTCTTGGGAAAATCTTTCTAAGTGATTTAAAAATACAATAAGTCAAAATTATAAAATAAATTATCAATACAGCATAAATAACAAGAATCAAAATAAAAGAAACAATAATAAATCTGGCTGGCATAAAAAAATCAATCAGCAACAATACTGTGTCAATCAGCAACACCATACCTGCCAAAGACAAGCCTAGTTTAGCATTCTGTTGCATAAAATCATCATCTTTTTTTAAATAAAGAGGTAAAATCCAGCCAATAAAAGGAAAATATGCTACCGCTACAAAACGCTCTGAGAGATAAAAATCAACAGTAGCCGCCCAAATCTTCTTCAGACTGGAAATAAACTTAGCTAAAGATTCCTTCTTAAAGATTTCAACAGCCATAAACATCCTTAACAATAATTCGGAGAAAGTGGGATTCGAACCCACGGAACCGGTAAAGGTTCAACGATTTAGCAAACCGTCCCCTTCGGCCTCTCGGGCATCTCTCCAATTAATTGACCCATGCGGGTATGTTTTTTATCCGGATGGTGAGGGATTCGAACCCCCGGAGCTATTAACTCAACGGTTTTCAAGACCGCCTCCATAGACCGCTCGGACAACCATCCGTTGGCAATAATCTTTAATAGGGAATTTTTGTCAATATAAATTATATTTTTTTAAAATTTGGCTTGATAATTATTGATAATATTTCAATACTGAATTATGAAATTATTAATATTAGGAATATTACTTACTTACTTATCCTGCGACTATCAATATACTATTACAAAATGGCAGGATGGCATTGTACCCTATTACATTCAGGGAGATTTTACTGATTCTGAAATGAAATTATTAAAAGATTCTATGAAAAAATGGGAATCAGTCTGTAATGTCAAATTTACTGAAACAAGTCCACGCTCCAACGCATATAAAATTATGAAGGGCGAATTATGGTACTCGACTATTGGAGAAAGTATGGATTTCAAGTATATGGTTTTTGGGAATCCGGTTGAAGAAAGACATATACTGCATGAGCTGGCTCACTGTCTTGGGTTTCTTCATGAGCACCAAAGAGCCGATCGCAATAAATATATAAATATTATCTGGGAAAGAGTCAATCCTTCCGCCACTACAGACTTCACCATACATAATAATCCATTGTACAATGAAGAATCGTTTAACTACGACTTCGATTCAATTATGCATTATCACGGAACAGCATTTAGCACTGACGGCAAACCCACGATAACAGCATATGACGGCAGAGAACTGAAAATAAATAAAGAAATTTCTGATACAGATAAAAAGAAAGCCGTATTGATTTACGGCGAAGTTGTGGAGGATAAAGATATTTAATGATGAGATATTTTTTTATTATAATAATGTTATTTTCCAATCTAGTGATGGCTCAAACAGATACGGATAGTGAAATAAACCAATTAAAAAATAAATTAGATGCTTTAGAAGATGATATTGAAAAGCTGAATTTGAAAGCAGAAAAAAATTCTCAATTCTACATTGGCGGTTCCTTCAGTGTAAATGCGACAAACTACTCGAATCAGCCGCAGATATTTTCACTGGGTGATTTTGAGCTTGTAATTGGAAAAGATTATAAAAATATGCAGATAGCATCAGCACTAATATTTAACGATGAAAACGGTGCTCAGCTTAAAACAGGATTTATAGATTATCATTTATATGGCGGTTCAATATCCCCCCGCGGAAGACTATTTGCAGAAAAGGGTCTTCATCTTCAGGTTGGACGCTTCGACATACCATTCGGCAACGACTGGCAGTATTACCAGGCATATCAGAGAATCACGATAACTTCGCCATTAACCACAGAAAAAATTATGGATGGCGGATATAATGATGTCGGAATGCGGCTTTTGTGGAATAATGTATGGATCAATACCTCAGGTTTTGTTACAAGAGGGATTGATAAGGGTTATTCACACGGCGGGAATTCTTTCGGAAGCAGAATAGGTTTTACACCATTCAATAATCCTTATAATTTAAAAAACAGGCAAATTTCGATCTTTGAAACAGGAGCATCCTACATATACGACCTTGACAGTTCCGGAAAAACAGCTGAACATCTTGCCTCGATAGATGCGGAAAGCAGAATAGGCTTTTACAGTCTTCAAGCGGAATATTATTACCGAAATAAACTCGCGGGAACAACAATGAATGGATTTAACATATTAAATTGTGTTGACTTTTCATCAATAATTAATATTCCTGTTAAGTATTATGCGGGTATTAGTAAAGCCGACATTGACGTTGAAAAAGTAACTAATGATGAATTAAACACAAGACTTACAACGGGCTTTAATATAAATATCTACAACATTTCTTTCTTGAAAATTGAATATATCAGGTCTCTCGAAGCATCCAAGAAAGTGCGTGATGATGAATATTTTAATGAGAATATTTTTTATGGTCAACTAGTAATTACCTTATAAACCTGAACGATTCAGGATAATTTTCAAAGGTGCCGATTAAAACTATGAAAAGAAATAATAAAATAGCTGTCATATTATTCCTATTAATTTTTGCTGCGGCGATTTACGCGATAGATACGGAAACACAAAAAATTATGCCATTCGTTTCTAACGACAGCGAATGTATTAAATGTCATATAGATCAAAACATTCAAGTTAAAATTGAACGACCATCAAAAGCTGATGATGCTTTTTGCATGAAGTGTCACAACAATATGAAAGCCCATCATCCAGTCGGAATCCGAATGAAAGGGACTATCCCTGATGGACTTGAACTGACAACAAAAAATAAAATTGCATGTTTCTCATGTCATAATCTTGAACATAAACGTTTTGATGATGCACCGTGGAAGGCTGAAAGTCTCTACGACAGCATGTTTAAAAAACAGAACAAGTATAAAACATATTATCTGATTGAAAAAAATAATGAGGGGCAATTATGCTCGAAATGCCATTGAGAATAATCCTTTTAAAAATTATAGTTATAAATAATTTCAGGAGCACATCATGTTAAAAAGAAAAAGAAAAATAATTCTCATTAATAAAAGCTTTCAACTGAGCTTAATATTCAAATTCATAATGATTAATATCGTAATAATGATTATTTACGGCGGGTTTCTATATTTATTTTTAAACAGCGAAGTTGAGTCAAACCTATATTCAGCACATGTAACATATAAAAATATTCAACAAATGCTGTTTCCGATAATATTAACATTGTCTATAATAAACATCATGTTTTCATCCGCTCTAATTTTTATATTTGTTGTATTTGCATCACACAAGATTTCAGGACCGATGTATCGTTTTAATCAAATACTGATTGATTTTAAAAATAAAAAACTAAAATCATATTTTAAATTAAGAGAAGGAGATCAATTATATGAAATATCTTCATCATTCGAAGAACTTTCTAATAATCTTGTAGCAGATTTCGGTCTAATAGAAAAAGAGATTGAACTTTTAAAACAAAAAGTATTAGATGAACCGTCAGTGAATTCAATAAAAATAATTCAGGAAGTAATTGACAAATATGAAATTAAATAATTAACATGAGAATTAAAGGAGAAACTTATGAAAAAGTATGTATGCACAGTATGTGGTTATGTTTATGATCCAGCTGAAGGAGACCCTGACAGCGGAATTAAACCAGGAACGGCTTTCGAAGATATTCCGGATGGCTGGCTTTGTCCAGTATGCGGAGTAGGTAAAGATTCTTTTGAAATATCACAATAGGAGGTTCTATGATTATCAGTAACAAAATGCAGGATGCCATTAATGAGCAGATTAACGCGGAATTATACTCAGCATATTTGTATCTATCGATGACTGCATATTTTCACTCAATTGGATTATCAGGTTTTGCAAATTGGATGCAAAAACAGGCTGAAGAAGAATACGAACACGCCCAAAAATTTTCTCATTACATAGTTGAAAGAGGCGGAAGAGTATTGTTATCCGCTATTAAAGCACCAGCAACAGAATGGAAATCACCGCTTGATGTTTTCGAAAATTCATACTCGCATGAACTAATGGTTACAAGTTTAATTTATAAGCTTGTAGATATCGCATCAGCGGAAAAGGATTATGCCACTGTTGAAATGCTAAACTGGTTTGTCAAAGAGCAGGTTGAAGAAGAAGATAATGCACTGACTATCCGCGATAGAATTAAAAGTATTACAGACTCAAAAGGAGCTTTGTTATATATTGACAAAGAACTTGGTAAACGCGGAAGAGAATAAGGAAAGTAAATAAAAAAGCCCCAATTACCGGGGCTTTTTTAACATTCATAACGTTTTTTAACGATTAGAAACTCATACCTAAAACAACACCAGCCATCAATGAACGGTTATCGTCAAAAGCGTCTGTGCAGGCTAGATCAAAATTCAATTTAATTCTAGAATCCACTACCATAGCCGCCAATCTAAGTCCGGAATTATAAGAACCTCTACTTGCAGTATTGCTGCCGTTTGGATCTACACTGTATGAATAATTTGCAAATTCATTTATCCAATGCACATAATTTTCAAAAACACTAGGGAGCATAGTTAAGTCAAAACCCATAGAAAAATCGATATTTGAATTGTCTATACCATCACCCCATGTTTTACCAATTACCATGGACGTATCGGAATACCACCCAAAAAAATCTGAAGGATATGTTACGACAGCATAAGCTTGTTTATAGAGTTTAGAGTCGCCGTCTTTTGTTGTGCGAATTGACTGTAAATTTCCACCTAACGCCAGACAAGAATTATTGTCATTGAGAAGATTAAGCTTTGTGTGAAATAAAGCATCATTACCATAATCCTGCTGAATATCATACGCAAAACCCAACTCCCATCCAATTTTATGCTGGATATAAAGATTCGCTTTTGGAATATAACTATCATCACGATCACCAATATAATGCATACCGCCATCAACAGCCATAAACCCTTCAGACCAGCCGACACGAGCTGTCGGAGTCGCAATTAAACCTGTAGCACCATTTAAGCTCGGACTATCAAAATCTCTCGCCTGAAGCACCTGGGAGCTAATCAGAATACTTATAAAAGCAAACAACTGTACAGTAATAAAAAATTTCGTTTTGTTTTTCATACGTAACCTCCTAATAATAATAATATGTTCAATTATGAAAATCTTTCAATAAAAATCAACCACATTTTTATTTAATCATGCTTTTGATTTAAATTTTACAAATTGATCGGGCATTACTCTCTTAAAAAATATATTTTTCAATTTAATTAATGATGAGAGATTATTTTTTTTAGAGTGTTTATAATGTAACTTGCAGAATAAAAAAAAGCCGGACTTAAAAGTCCGGCTTTTTCAGGTTTCTTAGTATCTATCATTGCTGCGGTGATTTTTGTCCATCGCTTCGTTGACTTTAATTTGTCTTCCGCCAACTTCCTGTCCATTCATGCCAGATATAGCAGCTTGAACTTCGCTGTCAGAACCCATTTCGATAAATCCAAAACCTTTAGACTGTCCAGAATCACGATCAGTAATAATTTTAACTGAAGTAACTTCGCCGAAAGCCTGAAAAAGATCCCGTAGGTTATCCTCACGAGTGTTGTAGCTTAGATTTCCTACATAGATTTTTTTTCCCATAAATACATTTCCTTTTCCCGGATTTTCTCCGAGTATTTTAATTCAACCTATCTACGATAAGTTGTTCCCTTTTATTTCCGAAACAAGCTAGAGAAGAAAAAATGCAGAGTGCCGGATTACAGAGAAATTTATCTTTTATTTTTGATAGTATATTTGTCAAGCATATTTCAACAATTATTATTATTTTATCAAATTAATTAAAAAAAAGAAGCGAATGATGATAATTTCCTCAAACAAAATCAACATATTTCCATAATTGTCTATAATTAAATATCGAAATATCTTAGACTATCTAATTATTAAATCATTCTATCGACAAGACTTAATTTAAACACGATAAATTATGGATTCTTTCCTCAGGAGAAAATGTGAAGTTCGCAATAATAATAAAACAGTAGCAAAACTTATTATAGAAGTTACAATAATATGACTGACGATAATTAATCCCATTACACTTCTAATATTTAATAAAATGTTTAAAATGGGTATATATATAGACCAAAATGAATTGATAGATATTTTATCTGCAATATAATTTAGAGTAAGCATTGCAAACAATAACGGAATTGAATACGATTGTGCTTCTTTAATTGATTTTGAAAATATACTGATATTAATTTCAACCGCAACTGTAATCAATGTCAGCAAAAACATAAAAAGCAAAATTAGAAAAAATGTACCAACTTCCAGATTCAAAGAAATCTCACCCAAAACCCGTTTGTTAATCAGATATGAAACAATAACACTAATAAAAAAGCACAAAACTCCAGCATATCCTATTATTACAGACGCAAAGTATTTACCCAAAATAAGATCAAACCGCGAGTTAACTGATGTCAGCAAGGGCTCAATTGTCCTTCTTTCCTTTTCCCCCGCAAAACTATCACATACCGCCGGTAAAGGACAGGAGACCGTAAATATAATTGCCAATAATGGTATTATTACACTCAACAACAAATTTCCAGCTGATTCACTTACATCAGAAATCGTCTCAACTTTAATATTAATAGGACTAATTACATATTGAGGTATATTCAACATATTTATCTTTTCTGAAGAAATTTTTTGAGAATATGCTGTCAAATAATTTAATATGGCATCCGACGCAATAATAGATTTTTTATTTGATGGGTTATAAATTAATTTTGCAGTAGGCATTTCATTGTATTCAGCCTTTATATCAAAATTTTCAGAAAAATCAATAAAAATATTACAATCATTATTTTCGATAAGTTCTTTTGGATTTTTTTTGGATATTATTAAATCGATGTTTCCAAAATCAGTCAAGTATTCAGTGAGATTATTTAATTCGTTAGTGCCTATTTTAATTTTAGATGAATAATCATTTTGATTGGATAGCATTATAACTGATAAAAGCGGAAATAAAAACAATGGAACTATAAAACTTATCACGACTGTGCGAGTATCCCTGATATATTCGATAAACTCTTTCTTCAATATTATAAAGATTGTAAATAAACTAGTTTTCATGAAGCCGCAATTCGATGATAAATATTTTTAATATTATCAATGTTCATTGTATCCGCAGTTATGTCATTATCGTAATGAAGAAACCCCTTATGGATAACAATTAGTCTATTTGAAATTTCTACAACATCAGCCAGATTATGACTTGAAAAAATTACTATTTTATCTTCTTGAAGGGTTCTTAGGAACTGTTTAATAGATTCCGCTGCTATAGGGTCGAGTCCAGCTGTCGGCTCATCAAGAAGAATAATATCCGGATTACTAATTAATCCTCTTACTATTGCGGTTTTCTGTTTCATTCCAGTAGAGAATGTACCAGCTTTCTTATTAAGAAAACCTTCCATATCAAGAATTTTCGAAAAATAATAAATAGTATCTTTCATGATTTTTACAGGAATATTATGTAAATCTCCAAAAAGTTTAATATTTTCATAAGCCGTTAATTTATTGTATAAATTATGCTCATTACAAAAAACTAAACTAACCAACATATGGCATGGATTATTATATTTGCACACAACAACATTATTTATCAGTACTTCACCGCTGTCAGGTTCCAGCAAACCCGAAACTAATCTGAAAAATGTAGTTTTCCCGGCACCATTTTCACCAATAAGACCAATAATGCCATTCTTATTAACTTTAAATGAAATATCATTAACCGCAGGAACATCTTTATTTTCATAACATTTTACAAGTTTACGGACTTCCAGCAATTAACTACCTCTATCATTCAGAAGGAAATTCACATTTTAGGAGCACTCGAATATAAAATGCACAGATATCTCAAAATTTCAATCTTGAGATATCTGGCTACAATATTACAGATCAACCGCATTATGACTTTTTTATAAGACCCGTAAAAGAACAATAATTAAAATTAAAACAACCAATAAAGCTATCAATAAATCCATAAACACCCCACTAAATAATTAACATAATATGATTCGTTCCCTAAATCATCATAAAAAACGAATCATATATCAGTATTTAACAGTACAGAACTGTCAACATTTTTTTATAGATTATTTACCGATTTGATAATCTATTTTACTGATTGGATAATACATATCGTATCCTTTATCATAATAGGACAAATACAATACATCTTTTTGATGTATTGTATTCTTTAATGCTGAATCAATAATCAGCGTTGTTGTATTATTATTGTTCTGTGTTTTTAGTATCGTGTAGGAGCCATCTTCTTTTAATAACAGCACATCAAGCTTTACCGCTTTACAGAAAAAATCAAAAACTACAACAGATTCTTCAACTTCCTTGTTATTTTTAATAACATTTTTTATTTCTGTATGCGAAACTGTTTTAACTTCAAAAACCGGAATTCCTTTCTTTTCGATAAAAGCCATGCAGCAATAACAGGATTGCATTTTATCAAATTTCCCGAATGAAAAACCGCAGCCGACTGAATTATATTTTTCAAAAAAGAAATATTTTTCATTGTCCGGATCCGATAATATTTTTTTTATAAGGTTTCTCGCGATTTCTCGTTCATTCAACCATTTAGTATTATTCACCCCAAAATCCGCATAGTATCCTTTATCATCATTCAAAATTTTAAAACTTTCTTTACCATCAACTTCGAATAAATAAGAAAATTCGATAAACTCAGTAACATCGGTTGTCTTTTCACCAGCAGTAATCAGCCTCTCATGAACATCATGTTTATTTCTTAAACTAGAAACATGGATTAATTTTTCAGTTTTTCCCATATAATCTGCCTGCCATCCGCAAGCCAGATTAATATTATTATTTACAATAAGGTATGGAACTCCCCTATTTATTCTTTCAACATTCGCGTAAAACAAAAGCCATTTAGTCAGAATAATATTTTCAATTTTAGGAGGATCTCCTATTTGACGGGTAGTTAACGCGGATGTGTTAAATATCATGGAAAAGAAAATACAAAAACTAATAAGAAAATGGATTCTATTTTTATTCATATTATCCCTCATTTGCTGATTCAATTTTTGAGAAACTGTAATAGTTTGCAATGAGTTGCAAAATGGTAAAGCAAAATATTATTTTACTTTACAGATTGGCATCAAAAAAAATATAATCTTTTTCGGAATGAAAACCATATAAATCATTGCAGGGAATATAATGCCTTTTAAAGAAACATATTTAGACTATCCAGACGGCACTAAGGTTAGAATACGAATCAACAAGTTCAATAATAGAACCAATGCTGTATTGCTTCATGACATCGGTGAACGTCTAGAATTTTTCGATTATATGTTTCCTTACTTTGATGAAAACGATATCGCTCTAAACGCTGTAGAATTAAGAGGACATGGTTTATCATCAGGTCGGAAAAAAAGTATAGATAGATATTCTGACAGTATTACTGATCTGAAAAGGTTTGTCTTCGGGTATCTGCAAAATAAACCGATATACATAATTGCTTCTGGGAAAAGCTGCATAACTGCGTTGACGCTAACATTAGATCAAAGATTTTTTATAAAAGGCATAGTTCTATTATCACCGGAGTTTGATCTTAATCTGCATCCTGCTATAAAGTTTTTTATGCCGATTATATCATTTTTTTTGCCGAACTATACGTGTCGCAAAACACATGAGAATTTTGATTATATAACAAACGACAGTGATAATTTAGATATGATTAAATCTGAAGCTTATCGACTTGGGCTTGGTTTTAATAATCGATTTTGCAGAACTTTTCTTAAACAAACGGCGACAATATCAAGAAAATTTAATCTTCTCAGGAAATATAAGACATTCCTGATGCTTGGCGAAGATGACAAAATAATGAACACTCAACTAATTGGCAAAGCATTTGTTAATCTTTTTCATGAAACAAAAAATCTACAGTTTTCTTTATTAAAAAATTGTCGTCATTCAATATTGCTGGATAAAAATAAAGTTGATAATATTAATAGTATAATAAAATGGATTATTAAACAGGAAGCATCAAAGTAATTCTTTTTTATTCTAAAAGTTTTTTTTCAGTGCTTTCAATTCGTTCAAATAAAATATAATCATATGGTGGATTATCGTCCATCATAACAACTTTCCATCCTGGAATATCTTTTATTAGCAACAATCCAGTACTATCACCCAGATTAATATATTTGTCTTTCTTTTCTTTGGTTATATATCCCTTTACGGCTTGAGAAGAAAAGTGATATGTTTCTGAATCAATAAGAATATAACGAATTTTAGGAAACGACTTCATTATTAAAACAAACTCATCATAAGAATACAACACACGTTTGGAAACAGATTTCATCTCTAACTCAGGATTATCGATATGGTAAGTATATGTATGCCCGCCGCGTTTATAATAATACTCACCCTTGGATAATTTTGCATTTAGATAATCAGCAATTTCAAAATAGCCATCTTCAATTTTAATGCTATTATAGGGAGACACCAATCCGTTATTCCATATCATACAAACAGAAAAAATAAACATTACCACAGATATAAGTACTTGAGTATTTATTTTAATTAAATAATTTTTGAAATAAACTTTTATGTGTCTTTGCACCATAATGCTTTTTAAGAAAATGATTATACCGCATGATGCGAAAAAGATTAAATATACCGTTAAAGGAAGGCAATATCGTTTATGCGGAGATGTTATGCTATACCAGGACAATGGCAAAAAAAACGAAAAAAACAAAAATAGTATCAATCTTTTTTTTTCGGATGATACTTGAATTTTCACAAATCCAAATATAGCTGAAATAAAAACGATAATACCTGAAAACGCCCCTAAAAATTTTTCAAACCATGTATAAGGATTACTAACAAATTTTACACGATAATATATGAAAAAAGTATATAGCGAATAAATCAATTGTTTAGTTTCTTCATAAAGTCCGAAAAAAAATCTTTTAACAAAATACAGTATATTTTGCTCAAAAAGGTCTGTAAAATCAGGCAAATACTCACCCGCAAACCAATCAGCTCTATCCATTGCTAAATAATCTATATTTTCATTATAAAACGGAAATTTATAAACAATAGTATTTCGGACAAGAATTGGCGAAATTATTATTGCGAATATTACAGCAAAAAGCCAGAGATTTCGATTATTAAGAAGAGTCCAGAATCGTCCCTTAACATTAAAAAAAAGAAATAATGCGAACCCCATTACTATAAACAAAGCACTTACTTTAGTCAAAAAAGTTAGACCTAAACATACCGCAGCAAGGAGCCATAAACGGGAGTCGTCTAAACCTTTGTATAGAAAATAAAACGACATGAAGGAAAATATTAATAATAATGGTTCAGACGATACCATAGTTGATTGAAAAATAAATGTATCATTAAATATTAAAAGAAATGCTGATATGCTTGCCGCTACAATGCCCGCTTCTTTTTTGATGATAAAATAAAATATTAAAACAAAGACTAATCCAAGAATTATATTGAAAATTTTTATTTTAATAAACCAATTAATCCCATCTTCAATGAAAATATTCATTAACATTGGAAAAAGAGGGTGTCTATTCGCGTGTTCGAAAACACCTGTATACATCGATATTATAAACTTAAATACTGAATCACTTTCGGAAATTTTTCTAGCAAACCAAAAAAAAGCTTGAGTGTCCGTCTCGGCAATACTAAAATGAAGTGCTGTTTTTTGAACCGCAATTATTGCATATGTGAGGATTAAAGCTATTAAAAATAATACTTCAGGATATAATTTCTTTATTCTGATTACCATTATAACAATATACCGTATTTATTCAATATCGTATTCTATATTGTTCAAATATGGGGTCGGATCAACATATTCAGTACCAATTTTTATCTGATAGTGCAAAATATGCATATTTGTATTTCCCGTTTTACCAACATATCCGGTTATTTCACCTTTAGCAATTGTTTGATCCGCGGCTACTGTAACTCGCTGACAATGTGAATAGAAAGTCAAAAAACCATATTTGTGTCTAATAACAATAGTAATCCCTAAAACGGGATCCCACTTAATCTCTTCTATTGTTCCTGGTGCTGTCGCCTTTATTTCAGTACCTGGAAAGGAAGCGATGTCAATCCCTTTATTAAACTCCTCTTTTAAGGAAAAAGGAGAAAGTCGATTTCCAAAAGGTGAAACGATATATCCTCGTGCTGGCCAAATTGAAGGAGTATTTTCGATAATTTTTTTTCTATTTTTCAGAAAGGTTTTAACATTAACCAGCACCTTCCGAGATACTTCTAGTTCTCTCTGCATTTCTTCTATATTTAATTCTTCTATTGATGGGGAGATTCCGGTTTCATCCGATGATAAACCTGGTGCAGCTTGTGCACCGCCCTTTGCCCATAAAGAATCCACATAATTGTCTGGTGTTAAAGAAAACAAATAGGTTAATTCCGGTTTAAACTGCTGAAAAGAATCGTATAGTTTATTAATTTCATCTTTAAAAAGCTGTATTTGGGCTTGTGAGTCATTACCATAAATTCTTAAACGAGATATTTCTTTAACTGTTGAACTGTGATTTATTATCATGGCGGAAGTCAATATAACAACTGTTGTAAAAATAAACGACGAAATAAATATAACATAGTTGGAAACCTGAAAGTGAACGATCTTCTTTTCAGAATGAGGGACGATCATTAGTGTAACACGCTTACGACCTTTTGTATGAATAACCGTAACGACATGATCAAGCCAATCGATTATACGATCAGAAACATTATTAAACAGGTTTACTAAACTATCCTGCAGATTATCTAAATTAGCTTCTTTAAAGGGATTTAAACTCATATCAAGAGTTACCTGTTTAATTTATTTTATTTATCAGCATACGCTAATTTATGAAAACATACTACATTTTTCGTGCTTATATGTCAAGATTATTACACATAAACAGACCTCAAGCAAAAAAAACGAATAAAAAACTATACTTGTATACTTTTAAGATATACATAACAAATGAACCAGCTGATTAACTGGTTCATTTATAAATAATCAATTGTTATTTAGCAGAAGCTTCTTCCAAAACACTGACAGCATCAGAATTTCCTTTTTGTTGAGCAAAATTCAACGCTGTCCAACCTGCAGCAGTTTGTGCAGACACATCCGCTCCACTATCGACCAGCAGCTTAACACAATCAGGATTTCCATTGTACGACGCAAGCATCAACGCAGTTAAGCCAGTTACACCAAGAGCATCCTTAAGATTGACATCGGCACCATTCTCTATAAGATACTTAGCTGTTTCATAATGACCTCCCTGCACTGCTGCCATAAGTGCTGTCATTCCATTTTTCTTTCTATTATTAACTTTAGCTTTCTTATCAATTAACATTTTTACTGTTTCAAGATAACCTGTATCGGCAGCTTCCATTAATGCATTACCACCATCAACATCCTTCCCATTGACATCAGCTCCTTTATCAATAAGAGAAGCCGCTGTCGTAGTAAAGCCTTCATTAGAAGCTTCCATAAGTGCTGTCCATCCAAAGTTATCTTTAGCCTTTACGTCTGCACCTTTCGCTATCAGATAATTAACTGTAGAAGTCTGACCTGTTACTGAAGCTGCCATTAAAACAGTCGAAT
>CAYLTM010000014.1:13150-15554 GCA_964386495.1 uncultured Leptospirales bacterium | reverse complement strand
CATAATTCTTATCATTAACATCAGCACCCTGCGAAAGCAGATACTCTACAATCGAAATATACCCTTTATTCGCGGCAATCATTATAGGTGACCAGCCATCGTTATCTTTGTCATTCACCTGAGCACCTTTTGAAACAAGATATTTTACAATATTCACATTTCCAAAAGTTACCGAAACAATAAGAGGATTCCAACCATCTTCAGTTTTCATATTTATATTAGCACCCTTAGTGTACAACAGGGTAACAATATCAAGTTTATTATATTCACAGGCAATCATCACCGGAGAAAATCCTTTCTTGTTCTTTTCATCAACTGACGCACCTTTGTCAATTAATATCTTAGCAATATCAAGGTACCCTTTTTCAGCCGCTGCCATCAGAGGTGTAGTACCCTGATTATCCTTGACATCGACGAAAGCACCATTTTCAAGTGCTGTTTTAACAGCTTTTATATCGCCGTTCTTTGTCAGCTGAATAATCGCTGTATCTACCTCTATATCCTGAGCGTTTATATCCGAATATGATAATATAAGAACAAAACAGAGCGAGGTTAGAGCTAATAATAGTTTTTTCATTGTGTTCATACTCCTTTTTTATATGACAGATCATTTATCGCCTATATACAAAGCTTTTTACAATATTACAATATCATAGAAAATTTTTCAATAATTTTTTTATACGAACTGATATTTTCTTGGAAAATTGGGATTATTGAGCCGATATAGATATTTTAAAGAATATCAGGAAAGGATATTTTCCGGATTTCAGCATTTTTAACGGATTCAATAGTTCTATGCTCATAAGGTGTTAATCCTTTTAGATAAGCTAGAGTTATCTGAATAATATCTCCGTGGGAAATTAAAAGAATTGATTTACCGCTTAACTTTTTCTCACATTCAGCCAAAAGTTCCATTGAACGGGTTAGTACCATATCGAGGGATTCCACACTGTCAGTAGGAAGTTTATTTCTGTCGTTTTCCCAAACACGCTGGTAATTCATGTCGGACATCATATTGTAATTTCCGAAAAACCTTTCACGTAATTTAACCGAAAAATCCAAAGGACACCCGAAACACTCAGCCGCAATTAGGGCTGTATCCCTTGCACGAAGAAAATCAGAAGAAATGATATTACTTATATGATTATATCGGGAATATTCCGTTAATGCTTTTTTAACCTGCTCAACTCCATTTTCGGTTAAACCGTATGATGTAATACCATGTTCAGGATCAGATACGATTATGTGCTCTATATTAGCCGTACTCTCGCCATGTCTCATAAAATAATAATCATTTAAAAGAGATTTCTCAAAAATTTCACTTTTAATCATTATAAACCCACAATTACTTAAGCTTTCTCATAAACCACTCAAAACTATATTTAAAACCGTTCTTTTCCCAAAAAAAAGAAATCACAGAAAAAGTTAATATAGCTGCTGACATTATCAAAACAGACATTGTTTCACTAAAAGTTTGATGAATACCTATTCGAATAAAAAATTCGCGGAATATCAATATGTGCAATATGAAAACTGTCAGCGAATTTTTCCCTAAACAGACAATCGGATTTGTCCTGGAAATATCTTTAATCGTAATGGCAGCAAATATAAGCATTGTTATCAAACCAGATAAAATCAAAACAATTGGAGGATGAGCCGGATAGAAGCCGCTTTTAATAAAGAAAAATCTTCTATATATAGAAAATTCCGCCGGAAGAATATTTATTACAAAAAGCATACCAAGAAATAGTCCTGACAATATATATATGATTCCAATATTTCGCATAAGTAAATATTTTTCCGACATATATACTTTAGCCAATAAAACACCATGAAAAAAAACAGCAAGCCATGGGAATATCGGGAAATGACCTTCAAATAATATTAACCTCAAAAATCCATACTGCATATTATAATCACCCATTCGTTCATTATAAATGAAGTATGGAGTCTTTAAAAATATTTGCCCTAATACCGAAACTATTATTACTGCAAAATATATTATAAATATTACAGTAACCGGCAGCCTGGAAATATAAGGAATAAGAATAATTCCAAATCCAATTATATGAAGAACATACCATGAACCAATTGAGAACCAACTTGGTATAATTATATTCAAAAAATATCCAAGAATCAATATATATATTCCCCGCTTCACGCATAATATATCCCTCTCAATTGTTTTGAAAAACAGAGCATATCCGAAAGCTGAACATATAACGAATATAGCGGCGGATAATCCTCCAGTCGAATTCAAACTCATAATTACCGGATGTTTTGCGTATAATGCAAAAAAAGGAAGCTTCTCAACATTCCATAACCAGACAGTCAAGTGCTGAAATATCATAAATATTACAGCAAGTCCTTTAAGAGCATCGATATTGTTGATTCTTGTTTTAGG
>CAYLTM010000014.1:11925-13140 GCA_964386495.1 uncultured Leptospirales bacterium | reverse complement strand
GCATATTTCTCTCTATAGTTTTGTGATAATTATTCATACTGTAAAAGATATATCATCACAGTGATTACATTTTAGATTCTGGCACCATAAAGTCAAATATATTTGTTATGATTCACAATCAAATCATTGACTTCTCATATTGAGCTGGTAATAGTAGTTCGCCACCGCCTTATGCGACGAGGATTACTATTACCAGCATTCTTTTGAGCAATTTCCAATAATATTTCCCCTATTTCCAATAAATTATTGACAAAAACTCATCAGATTTTTATATGGTTTTCAATGAGTTTATTCCCCTGTAGCTCAGTCGGTAGAGCAGTTGACTGTTAATCAATTGGTCGGGTGTTCGAGTCACCCCGGGGGAGCAGAAAAAAAAGCCCGCTATTCAGCGGGCTTTTTTTTGGGAACTTTTTAAAATCTTCAGGGTCTACCTTAATATATTTTATAACTAATCTGGATATTATATGAAACATAACACTAGAAGAGAATTTTTTAAAAGAACTTTAAAAATTTCATTAGGAATAGTTGCCGCATCATTTATACCTGGTATATTATCATGCGAAAATGATCCGGGAACCTATTCGATAAAGTCGTCTAAATGTACTGGCTGCGGAAAATGTACAAGCTATTGCTCCAGAAATGCAATTTCAATAAGCAATAACAAGGCATCAATTGATGAAAACAAATGTTCCGGTTGCGGTAAATGTGTAAATGCCTGTTCAGAAAACGCTATAACTCAATCTTAAGGAAGGTACTATTATGAAAAATTTTACATTTCTCATTACTTCGATAATCATTTCACTAACCATTTTCACAGCATATCCATGTGATGTGAATTTATCTGCTGATAAAACTAGTTATAAAATCGGAGAAACCGCTATCATAACGGTCAAAATAAATAGAACTCACAAAAACTGTGAGTATGAACAAACAGAACATAAGATAAAACAGACTGAATCTGAAATTACGGCAAAAACAAAAATGAAGCAAACTGCCAATGGTGTTCAGGAAATTAAATATAAAATAAAAATAACCGGAAAAAACGCTTCTTTGAACGCTTTACAGAATTGCTCTAAGGGAGGATTCGCTGATTCAATAAATTTAAATATTGAGGATTAAACATGTTATTCAATAAATTACTCCTAATCTTATTAATTATATTTTCACCTGTATTCTGGATAATAATCTCGTTCATCCGGGCTGTGTGCTCGTCAG
>CAYLTM010000014.1:11466-11766 GCA_964386495.1 uncultured Leptospirales bacterium | reverse complement strand
ATCACGATCAAATAATGTCTTTTAAAGCCAACCATGTTTTTCTAATATTACTGTTAACTATTTCTGGAATAATAATCTTTTACTTTAAAAAATTCAGACTTCGATTTTTACTTATGATTATATCGCTGGCAATTCTCGGATTTTATCAAGGGGGCTGTTCATGCAGTGTTGGCTCAGCGATACGTATTTTCGGAGATATTGTTTTTGAAAGACCATTACTTCTCACAATAATTTTACTAGCAATCCCTGTTATATCAACAATAATATTCGGTAGAATATTCTGCAGCAGTGCGTGTCCTC
>CAYLTM010000014.1:7224-11456 GCA_964386495.1 uncultured Leptospirales bacterium | reverse complement strand
GCTTCTAAAGAAAAAATGATAAATATCCCAATCAAAATCGATAAAAAACTACGTTTAATAAAATTCGCATTCTTACCTGCAATAATAATCGCTACATTCTTTACTGGTAATTATTTTTTTGAAACAATAGACCCGTTTAAAGCAATATTTTCGCAAAAAGGAAATACTGTTCAATGGATATTGGCAGTGATACTGATTCTGACATCACTTGTTATTTACAGACCTTTCTGCAGATTTATTTGTCCGCTCGCCGTTCTAATGAATCTTACCGGAAAATTCACAATTTTCAAAATCAATAAAGCCTGTGAAAAGTGCACTGACTGCGGTATGGGCAAAAAGGTTTGTCCTGTAAACGCAATCGATGATAAATGTAAAGTTGATGAATCAGAATGTATAAGATGCGGAAAATGTATTGAATCCTGCCCAAAAAAATGTCTATGTGAAAAGGAATGATTATGAAGTTTTTGATCACGCTAATTTTATTTGTTACAATTATCAGTTCAGCATATGCAAAGGATTGCGACTCTGAACTTCCTGGACATCTTATTCCCTTTAATGATTCTTTTTCGGGAAACGCTGAAATAGTACTGGGATTTTATTTAAATGATTACTATGGCTCGTTAAACGATTATTACAAACCAATGATAAACTCAGCATTTAATTATTCCATATACGTAAACACTGGGCTCAAATTCAAAATTCCAGATGGTTCCGAGGGTAATGGCAGCGGAAAAGGAAGCGGTATCGGCAGCGTCGCAAAATTTTCCATGAGGGATTTCTTCTATGAAAATATAAACACTGACCGCTCGATTAAAACAGGTTTTCTGACAACCTCGTTAAATGAACATTTGCTGTTAGACGAACGCGGCTTTGGATTAGATTACCGTCAGAAATTTGGATTAATTACACCAAGATTATTTGCGTCATCGGTATTATATGAATTTCAAAAAGAAGGTCGAGGTTGTATATCAAAAGAGTTAAATGTTGCACACGATTATTACAAAAAAAATCCTGAAGCATTTTCACAGTATTTTGGAGGCATTAATATAGAAATCGGCGGATCATCCAGTTCAATAAGTAATCAACAAGTTGAATCCGATGATGAATTTTCTGAATTTACAGAAACAACAAACGCTGTTCCATTTAAAATTGATTCGACTTATTATATTGAAGCGTACGACTTTGGAAATGATTACAAACAATTTATAGGACTGCATAATAGTTACAGTATAATTATTATTGATTACTCAATTGAAAGTGCATTACAATTATATAATGAAGATGTTTCAATCGGTTATACCGCGAAATTGTACAGGACAATATTTACAAAAACAGTTGGTTCAATAAAGCCTTACAGCGGATACACTTCATATAATATTATAGTCGGTGATGAACAATTTAGACCATATTTTTCAAACATGTATTTGTCTGACAGAATGCAGTATTTAGCAAATGATAAGAATGTTCTTTATGCCGGTATCGAGTACCGACCAATAAAAAAAATTATACTTGATGCTGCAGAATATTACAAAATCGCCGGAGAACAATCGATGGAATTTGATTTCGGTTTAACATATTATTACTGGGAACATTCGAAAATCAAAATAGGATATAACTTAATCAATAGCGGTGATAAAAATATCGGACTATATCATCAAGCTTATACAGAAATCAGACATCTTTTTTAAAATAATCCACAGAAATTCAATTAAATATTTCTTGTTTTATTTACACATATATTTCAATATTCGTTGACACTTATCAAAACATTTCTACCAATTTATGATAAGTGAAAATATTATATTAGGGGTATAAATGAAAACAATAGTTTTAGCTGCCGGGACAGGAAGTAGACTCGGTGAAATCACAAAGGCACGTACAAAAGGAATGGTGCCGGTTCTAGGAAAAAAATTAATCGATTACTTACTTGATTTTCTGGATTTAACTATAATGAATGAAGTTATCATTGTCGGCGGATTTCATTATGAAGATTTGAAGGAACATGTAGAAAAAAGAAATGATTCCAAAATTAAAGTTATTGAAAACAAGGATTACTTAAAAGGCAATATCTTTACTTTAACCACTGCTTTGAAGCTCTTTTCTGATGAATCATTTCTTATAACTAACGTTGATCATATTTATCCAAAAATAATGTTTGATAAAATGAAAAATTCATTTTCCGGAATTTGTGCTATGTGCGATTTCGACAGAAATCTTGGTGCAGACGACATGAAATTAATATTAAATTCAGAAAATTGTATTACAGAAATCAGTAAACAACTTCTAACTTTTGATGCTGGATACATAGGTATGACTTATGTTGATTCAACATGTAGTAAACTTTATCGAGATACAATAGATAAGGTTCTTACAAAATTCGGAGACAAAGCTGTTGTTGAAAATGTTCTAGCTACATTAGCATCGGAAAAAATATATTCACCGAAAACATGTGATCTATCAGGATTCGGATGGTATGAAATTGACTTTCCTGAAGAGCTAAAATATGCAGAAGAAAAGCTTGTTACAGATAAAAACTTCATCGGTATTGTATAACGTAAAATCGCCGCTTTAAGGGGCGGCGATTTTCCAATTCAGTCATTCGATTTACTTTAACAATCTGAATAGTTAACAGAAAGTATATACATCAAACCTTATTTAATAAACTTTCTTGGATTTACATTTACACCATTTTTTTGAACCTCAAAATGAAGATGAGGTCCAGTAGAAACGCCAGTATTGCCGCTTTTAGCAATTGACTGCCCCTGCTTAACATATTGACCATTTCTAACGATTATCTTGGACAAGTGCCCATACAGAGTCTTATAACCGCCTGGATGAGCTATTACAACAACCTTGCCATAACCACCTAACCAACCTGTATAAGTCACACGACCATATCTGGTAGCTCTCACCCATTGATATCTAGCACGAATATCAAGACCCTTATGCATAATATAATTTCCACTAACTGGATGCACCCTCATTCCATAACGAGAAGTAACCTGTTTCGTAGCAACCGGCCATAACCAACCGGGCATAATATTCTGCGGTTTCGCGTCTGGAATAAAAACATTTGTTCCAGAAGAGACAAAATCAGGATGAACTTCAGGGTTTTCCAGAATAATTTTATCAATTGAAATTGCATATCTGGTGGCAACATTCATCAAACGTTCGCCCTTTTTCATAGTATGCATTATTCCTTCTTTATTCGGTATCCTTAATTTTCTACCAACACTTATCATATCATATGAAGTTAAACCGCTGTTACCGCATATAGTATCAATAGACACTCCAAATTCTTTTGCCAAACCGCTAAGAGTATCTCCTTTTTTTACAACGTAGTCCTGTAATTGCAATGGAACATTCTTATCGGGGGCGGAGTAATCTGTCTCAGAAGAATGAAGAAGTTTGTTTTTTTCAACATGGTCTTCTGCTGTGTGATCATCTTTCTGAGCTATTTCCTCAACATCGCCAACTTCTTCTACTTCCGGCTTCTCTATCTCATTATCAGCACTTCGATTGTATGGAATCGCTATAATCAAGCTTGTCATAAAAAAAATTGAAACGACAACAACGACTAAGACCGCAACTCGTTTCATTATGATATCAATGTCAAATCTCATCTTAATATCCCTTATTATAAATCTAATCAACGGTCAAAGCCCATACCCCATTTCTTATAGATTCCCGTTACAATATTTACCGCAAAATCTATACTTTCATTTGACATAATCAGCTTTATATGTAAATCGACACCGAACGGAAAATTTAATTTCCACTTACATATATTCTCGATTAATTCTTATTATTTCTTAAGTTAATTACTTCTATTTTAATTAATATTTATATTAATCTATTTTGTTTTCTCGGTTATTCCATTAAAAGCATCTTCAATAGACTTTACCGGATCTCTTTTATTTTTTCCGGTTATTATTGTTTTTCCAGAAAAAACAACACCACTTTGGATATTTATTACCGGAGAAGTGATATCTCCTAATACCTTAGCAGTTTCAAGCAAACGTACTTCCTCTTTTGCTTCTATGTTTCCTATAACCGCACCGGCAACGACCACCGACTTAGCATCTATATTTGTTCTTACCTTACCGGTTTCACCAACTACGAGCTCTTCATCAGTTTTAATTTCGCCTTCAAACTTACCATCAATACGAAGTGATCCGCTAATATAAAATCGCCCTTCAAAAACAGACCCTTCACCAATAGTGCTATTCATT
>CAYLTM010000014.1:6680-7214 GCA_964386495.1 uncultured Leptospirales bacterium | reverse complement strand
TTCCTGCTGTTTATCTTTTGGAATTTTTCCAATTGTAACCAGCGCTGCTCTTTCCTTAAATACCCGTTGAATGATATCATTCAAATTTTTCATCTGTATACAGTCAATATAATTAATTATTTCTTCAAAGTTAAAATAACGTCCATAATAAAGCTCATCTCTAGCTATTTGACTCATTCGGACATCATTACTTTCAAGACTCAAAGCTAGATTACCTTTTAAAAAAGTTTTCGCATCCTGAAACTCCTCTTCACTAACACCGTCTTTTACAATTTTCCTGCATTCCTCCAAAGTGGAGTTAAACGCTTTATCAAATTTGTCCGGAGAAGTTCCACAGTAAATTCCAAAAATACCAGTGTCTGAATAGGAAGAATGAAATGAATATATAGAATAGCACAAACCTTCATTTTCTCTAATTGACTGAAAAAGTCTCGATGATGAACTTCCGCCAAGAATCGTTGATAAAATATATAAAGACCATCGGTCAGGGTCTGAGCGGGAAATTCCATTAAACCCAAGACAAAAATGGATCTG
>CAYLTM010000014.1:0-6670 GCA_964386495.1 uncultured Leptospirales bacterium | reverse complement strand
ATATGTTTCCTAAACAAGCGGGAATTATCCTTTTGTAGACGTTCTATAGGTTTGACTAAATTTTTCTTAGTTATGAAGTATTTTAAAATTATATTTTTCACAGCATCGTAATCGATTTTGCCGACTATAACTAGTACAGAATTTTCTGGATAATAATATTGTGAATAAAAATTATATAAAGATTCTTTGGACGCGGATTTTATACTTTGAGCATTTCCTAAAATATAATGACCAAGAGAATTACCGCCGTACATGGCTTCCATAAAAACATCATGTATATGCTCATCAGCAGAGTCTTCATACATTTTTATTTCTTCCAGTATTACTTCCTTCTCTTTTTCGCTATCTTCAGTATCGAATACAGAGTTATAGAACGTATCTGATAAAATGTCTAAAGCTAAATCAATATGCTCTGCAATAAGACTTATGTAATAAATTGTATATTCGCGATTAGTAGCCGCATTATGCTGACCGCCAACTCTGTCGATTTGACGAGAAAGCTCTTTTGCAGAAAATCTTTTCGTACCTTTAAAAAGCATATGTTCAACAAAATGAGCATACCCATAACATTCAGGCATCTCATCCTGTGAACCAGTTTTCACACACAATCCAACGGACGCGGATACCGCAGTAGGAATCTCCTGCAGTACAACCGTCAACCCATTGTCTAATATATACTTGTCTACTGTACTACTTTCATTCCGGTGGAAGTGCATCTTTCCTGCTCAAATCTATTTTACCATTACGTTCAACTTTAATAACCTTAACCATTACTTCATCACCAATTTTTAGAAAATCGCTGACAGCATTTACTCTTTCATGAGCAATTTTAGAAATATGTAGCAAACCTTCTTTTCCTGGAGCGATTTCAACAAACGCACCGAAATCAAGAATTCGTTTAACTATACCTGTATAAATAGCACCATATTCTATATCATCAGTGGACTGTTTGACCAATCTTTCAGCAATCGCGAGGGCTTCCGGACTCGGTGCGTATATTACAACTACACCTGAATCATCTACACTAACTTCTGCACCGGACTCTTCAACGATTGAACGGATATTCTTTCCGCCCTGACCAATCAGATCGCCTATTCTGTCATTTCTAATAGCGATTTTTGAAACCCTTGGAGCATGAATAGACAATTCTTTTTTAGGTTCAGCCATTGCTTCATTCATTTTGCTTAAAATATGTAAACGCCCTTCTTTTGCCTGAGCTAAAGCAACCTTCATAATCTCTGGCGTAATACCTTCAATCTTAATATCTAGCTGAAAAGCTGTTATACCTTCCGCTGTTCCCGCCACTTTAAAATCCATATCTCCTAAATGATCTTCAATTCCTTGAATATCGCTTAATACAGAATATCTATCATTTTCCATGACAAGACCCATAGCAATTCCGGCAATCGGTGCCTTAATAGGAACCCCTGCGTCAAAAAGAGCAAGAGAACCCGAGCAAACAGTCGCCATTGATGAAGAGCCATTTGACTCAAGGATTTCAGAAACAACGCGGATTGTATAAGGAAAGTCTTCCATTTCAGGCAAAGTATATACTAAAGATCTTTCAGCCAGCATGCCATGACCAATTTCTCTTCTGCCAGTACCACCGACTCTACCGCATTCTCCAACAGAAAAAGGCGGGAAATTATAATGCAGCATAAAATGTCTAACAGAATCACCTGTCATCATATCGACCTTTTGAGCATCACGGTCTGTACCTAAAGTGATAATTCCCAAACTCTGGGTCTGTCCTCTAGTAAAAAGTGCCGAGCCATGAACCCTTGGAAGAACTCCAGTTCTGATAGTAATCGGTCTAATCTGATTAAGATTTCTACCGTCAGCTCTTTGTCCATTCAAGATTCTTTCACGAACGATATCTCTATCAATATCGTGAACAGCTGTGTGAGCTTCCGAGATTGTTTCAGGAAATTGATCAGCCATTTCTGCTGATACTTTTTCGCAAATTCGGGCAAACTGTTCTTCACGTTCTTTCTTTTCAGTGATGTTCTTAAGATTTTCAATTTCAGTATAGTATCTCTCTTTAACCGCAGCAAATAGTTTTTGATCATAAACTTTAGGAGAATACGTCATCTCAGGTTTATTACATTTATTCTTTAACTCTATTTGAGTTTCGCATAATTTTTTAATATTATCATGAGCAATCATAACAGCTGTAAGCATATCTTCTTCAGTAATATTGTCTGATGAACCTTCAATCATAGTAACAGCTTTGATTGTACCTGCTACAACTAAATCGATATCGCTATTATTCATGGCATCCGCAGTTGGATTAATAACCCATTGCCCATCGACTCTACCAATTCTAACAGCACCAACGGGACCATGAAAAGGCATGCCGGATACAGATAAGGCCGCTGAAGCAGCGTTTATCGCAAGAACATCGGGCATTTCCTCTCTATCTGCCGAAAGCACAGAAATGATAATCTGAACTTCATTAACAAAGTCTTTTGGAAACAGTGGTCGTAAAGGTCTGTCCGTTAAACGGCAAACTAAAATTTCATGATTACCCGGTCTGCCTTCCCGTTTAATGTAACCACCTGGTATTTTTCCTGAAGCATAAAACTTTTCTGTATATTCTACACTAAGCGGAAAAAAATCTCTACCCTCAGACGCTTTTTTATCAGCAACAGCTGTCGCTAAAACTACTGTCTCTCCGCAGGATACAAGAACAGCACCATCAGCTTGTTTAGCCATTTCTCCAGTTGAGAATGATATTTTCTTATTGCCTATTTCGGACACAAATTCATAACTCATTATTTTCTCCTTTGTCTAAACGACCAAAACTACTTTCTTAATCCTAGTGAATCGAGCAATTCTCTATATTTATTTAAATTGTTTCTTTTAAGATAATCAAGAAGTCTTCTTCTCTGACCAACCAATTTCAATAGACCTCTTCTCGAATGAAAATCTTTCGCATGATCTTTAAAATGACCAGTTAAATGATTTATTCTGGTAGTCAGCAGTGCGATTTGTACTTCCGGAGAACCTGTATCTTTCTCATGTCTTCCGTATTTTGTTATTGTTTCTGTTTTAGCCATTTCAAGCTCCTCTTCTAATTTTTTTATATATTAAATACATTTAAATAGCTGACATTCCAGTTCTCAAAATTCATGTCCGCTATTGCAATCAAATTTTTTTTACTGTCTAGAATAGCAAATCTGCCGTTCTCCTCAGTCCCTTCAATGCTGCTTATATCATTTCTAGAAAAAACAACACCATTTTTCACTTTAAAAAGAATATTATCATTAAGAAATACTTTCTTGAAATCAGACACTATTTGAAAAGGATTTTTTATAAATCCCGGAAATTTTTGCGAACATTCATCAAAATTATATGTCAACAAATCATCCAATCTTATAGAATCCTGTATATTGAATGAACCAATTGACAGTCTTTTCAAAGCATAAATATAAGCAACCGTGTTTAATTTAAAACCAATATCTCTCGCCAGTGCTCTAATATATGTTCCTTTTGAACAATAAACCTTAATCATCAGCAATCCTGAACTTTTCTCATAATTGACAAATTCAATATTATGAATAATCACCATTCTGCTTTTCAATTCCGGCGATAAACCTTTACGAACCATATCCGACGAACGAACACCATTTATCTTTAAAGCAGAGTACTCCGGCGGAAGCTGATCATATTCACCGACAAAACTTTTCAAAGCTTCTTTTATATTATCTTCACTGATAGAAGAAATATCACCAGATTCAGTAATCACCCCATCCCTATCGAGAGTATCAGTAGTAACTCCCAATTTCACTTCTGCATAATACGATTTGTCATCATGTAGAAGGTAATTTAACAACCTTGTTGTTTTACCAACCGCAATTATCAATAGACCCGCCGCGAATTTATCAAGTGTACCGGAATGACCAATCTTCTTTACGCTAAATTTTTTTTTAATTTGCCGTATAACATCGAAGGATGTTACCCCCTCCGGTTTATCAATCAGTATAATTATATCAGTCGGTAACAATTCCTGACTATTCCTCACTATCCGGAGTATCTTTTTCATTTACAGACTCTATTAGATTAATCATATCCACACCCTTCTCAATTGATTCATCCAATAGAAATCGAATATCCGGAACGGTTCTTATTGATAGATTCTTACCAAGTACACCGCGTATATATCCCTTCGCTGATATCAATCCCGACATAGTTTCTCTTTTCACCTTGTCATCACCCAACACTGAAATAAATACATCAGCCATAGTTAAGTCTGACGCGAGTTTAACCCTGAAAACCGTAGCAAATCCTATACGAGGATCACGAATTTCTTTTTGTATCGTTTCCGCGATTATTCTCTTAATTATTTCTTCAAGTTTGTCTTTTCTATAATTTGCCATGTTATTTCAACTTCTGAACTATTTCTACTATTTTGTAACCTTCAACTATATCACCAGGCTTCAAATCATTAAATTTTTCCAGTGTAATTCCGCATTCCGCTCCATTAATTACTTCAGAAGCGTCATCTTTAAAATGTTTTAGAGATTTCAACGAACCATCATATATAATTATTCCATCTCTTAATAATCTCGCCTTAGAATTTCTGACAATTTTACCAGTCATAACTACACAACCGGCAATAGAACCCAGCTTAGAAATTTTATATATCTGCTTAATTTCAGCTGTTCCAGTAATTTCTTCCTTCATTTCTGGAGCAAGCATACCTTCCATCGCCATTTTAATTGAGTCAGTAACTTCAAAGATAATATTATAAGTTTTAATCGAAACTTTTTCTCTTTCAGCGAGTTCTGCAATTCTTGGCATAGGACGAACATGATACCCTATTACAATCGCTGAAGAAGCCGATGCTAACATAATATCAGACTCATTTATACTACCAGCCGCAGCATGTATTACTCTTACTCTAACCTGAGGGGTTGACAATTTCTCAAGAGAATCTCTCAAGGCCTGTACTGACCCGTCAACATCCGCCTTGATAATCATTTTAACTTCCTGAATCTCGCCGTCTTTTATCATTTCGTTAAGATTTTCAAGATTAACTTTTTTAACCTGCTTAGCAGATTCAATTCTTCGTAATTCCTGACGTTTATGAGAAATTTGTTTCGCGTATTTTTCGGAAACAACAACCTGAAAAGGATCTCCAGCTGATGGAATCCCGTCAAAACCGAGAACTTCAACCGGCATTGATGGTGTAGCTTCAGTTACAGGTTTTCCCTGGTCATTAAACATCGCCCGTACCCTACCGGAATGTATACCAACAACGAAAGGATCTCCAACTTTAAGAACACCATTCTGAACCAGAATTGTAGAAATAGCTCCTCTGCCCTGATCAAGTCTTGACTCTATAACTGTTCCCTTCGCTCGAACACCATAATTAGCTTTCAGATCTAATACTTCCGACTGAATAATAATCATCTCCAAAAGTCCGCTAATATTTTGCTGCTGTTTCGCACTAATTTCCACAAAAAGGGTTTGTCCGCCCCATTCTTCCGGTATTAACTCATACTTAGTTAAATCCTGTTTAACCTTAGTGGGATTAGCATCCTGTAAATCTATCTTATTTATAGCGACAATAATCGGAACATTCGCCGCCTTAGCATGATTAATCGCTTCTATTGTCTGCGGCATGACCGAATCATTCGCCGCCACTACTAATATAACAATATCCGTTACCTTTGCTCCACGAGCACGCATTGTTGTAAAAGCCTCATGACCTGGAGTATCAAGAAATGTCACTGGCTGCCCGCTGACCATAACCTGATAAGCACCAATATGCTGTGTGATTCCACCAAACTCGCCGCCGACAACATTAGCACTCCTAATGGCATCTAGAAGTTTTGTCTTTCCATGATCGACATGACCCATGACTGTCACAATCGGCGGACGGTGAGCTCGTTTCTCAGTATCATCAATTTCGTCATCTTTAATGACAGTTTCATCATAAAGTGAAACCGTTTTGACTTCTGTCCCAAATTCACTCGCAATTATTTCAGCAGTAACAGAATCCAAAACATGATTTATTGTAGCCATTAAACCTAGTTTCATAAGGCGGGATATCAATTCACTCGCTTTAATATTAAGTTTTCTTGCCAACTCGCCTACAGTGATATTTTCAATAATTTCTATATATTTTGGTGTAAGAACTTCGCGAACAACCTGCTCAATTTCATTCTTTTTTCTCTTCGGATGAAGTTTTTTTATAAAACCTTCTCTTTCGATTTTTTCTTCCCGATAGCTCTTTTTATCTTCTTTTTCTTTATCCTTTTCGCGTTTCTTATCTTTGTAAAAATCCTTTTTGTCTTGAACCTCATTTGTTATTGCAGACAACGGTTCAGTAGCCGATGAAGACGGCTTACCCGCAAATCCAGGTTTGTTATTAAAATTATTATTTTTATCAAAAGGTCGTGGAGGCCCGCCCGGTTTTCCCGCAAATGGCGGTCTATTTTGACCATATCCGCCGCCTTGATTGTTATACGGCGGTCGCTGTCCTTGTGATGTTCCCTGATTGTTATACGGCGGTCGCTGTCCTTGTGATGTTCCCTGATTGTTATACGGTGGCCGCTGTCCTTGCGATGTTCCCTGATTATTATACGGTGGTCGCTGTCCCTGCGATGTTCCCTGATTATTATACGGAGGTCGCTGTCCCTGCGATGATCCCTGATTATTATAC
>CAYLTM010000013.1:39335-41275 GCA_964386495.1 uncultured Leptospirales bacterium | reverse complement strand
TATATTATCGCATTTGTCGTCCTAGCCAATTGGTTGATAAATATTTTTTAAAAAAATTTGAAATTGTGGAACAAATGGAGAGTTTCCGTTTCAAACTGATGCCGCTCTTAATTCGGATCTTGTAAATAAGTACAATTTACAAATTATTGAGGTTTTTTAACATAATTAATCGTTTTTTGGTCGCAGATGCGTTAAAATAATCTCAAAAACTGTTGTTTTTTTAGATGAGCTATTAAAAAAGTGACATATCTATATAATATCATTGTTAAATTTATGAAAGAATTTTAATTTTGATTAAAATTTTGGAGGACTTATGATTAAAAATTTATCGGTTACAATATTATTTCTGATGATAGGGTTTGTGAATACCGCTTTCGCCGAAGAATCCATGCGAGACATTTTTAAGAATAAAAATGATGATGATCCGCAAACGCTTTTTAGTATGGAAGAAGTTTCCTTTTCCGGGTTTGGCGGACCAGTACTCACTATTGGGAAAATTGGTGATAACTATAGTGTTTTTACAGGTGGAAAGGGTGCGGCGATTATATCAAATACCGTTTTAATCGGCGGTGGTGGTTACGGAATGGTAACACCGACGAAAAGGCAGGATATTACAGGTATCCGTTATACAGGAACAGACAAATATGTAGCTTTTGGGTACGGTGGTGGATTGCTGGGAATGAACCTTCTACAAAAGAAGTTAATCAATTTCTCCGCATATTCAATAATTGGCGGTGGAGGACTGGACACCTATTCCAATTCTACTGGTGATGCCGGTTCAGGAAATTCCGATGCTTGTTTTGTTTTGGAGCCTACTCTTCAGACTAATGTAAATATGGCAAGGTGGTTTCGTCTGGGGCTTGGTGTTAGTTACCGGAAAGTCTATGGTTTGAATAGTTCACAGTTGAGTAATGACGCGTTCAGCGGGTTAAACGGGGTAGTGTCAGCTGAATTCGGCTGGTTTTAATTCTTGAAATATTAATACTTACTCCAAAATATGACTCAACTTGAATATTAGAGTTGGGATTATTATGAGTGTAAATGTTGAAGAATATTATGTGAAATACGGCAGCATGGTTTACCGCCGATGTCTTAATCTTTTAAAGGATGATGATATGGCTTATGATGCTCTTCATGATGTTTTCATTAATCTTTTGAAAGTAAATGAGCGGACGATTGGATTATATCCTTCTTCTTTCCTATATAGGATCGCAACGAATGTTTGTTTAAATATTCTAAAGAAGGAAAATAGAATGTCCGATCTTGATTTTTCAATGATTGTCGATAACATTGAGTCAAAAGAATCTTTCAGTGATAAATTGGAGCGGACGGATTTGTTAGATCGGATTTTTGACGGTGAAAAAGAATCTACCAAATTGATAGCGGTTATGCATTTTATTGACAATATGTCCTATGAGGAAATTTCCGCGGAAGTAGATCTTTCGGTTTCAGGTATACGAAAAAGACTCCGTAAAATTAAAGAGAAAGCCTCTTTAATGGCATCTAAATGAATATTTTATTGGCGGCAGGCTTATTATGAGCAAAATTAATGAAATTACTCTGGAAAAATATTTATTGAAGGAGCTACCTGGCGATATGGCAATGCTTGTTGAAAATGAATTATTGAGAGATTCTGCTTTGAAGGAAAGAGTTGATAATATTCGGAAAAGTAACGTGGATTTTCTGAACAACCATCCATCGTCTGAATTCGTGAAATCATTTAATAATTATACAAAGACAACAGTTGTAAAAGACAGTTCAGTGAAGTCTTTTAGTAAGAAAAAGATTCTGCGGATAATGATACCAATTTTTTCTGTTGTGTGTTTTCTAGCTTTTTTTCTTTTTTCACCATTATTTCGTAATTCTATAGAGCAAACGACTTTTAAAGGCAATGAGTCTTCTATATATATATTTAAAAAGTCAGGTAAGGATGTAAAGCA
>CAYLTM010000013.1:36665-39325 GCA_964386495.1 uncultured Leptospirales bacterium | reverse complement strand
ATCGTGCAGAGAAAGCGGCTTTTGGCGTGATTTTTTCAGTTGATGGAAACGGAACAGTGACAGTTCATTATCCTTATAGTGGTAATGAAAGTGCGAATTTAGTGATGAATGAAAAAACTTCATTAAAGTCTTCTTTCATTCTGGATACCGCGCCGAAGTATGAAAAATTTTATTTTGTAACGTCCTATCAGAAGTTTGATATTTCCGGGTTGTATTCCGGCAATTCTGAAGAGCTTAGTGTTATACTAGATGTTTATTCGAAAAATTCTGAATACCAAATAGATGAGTTTTTGTTGAATAAAGAATGAAAAATATATTATTACTGATTATATTATTTTCATCAGCTATTCTTTATGCACAGCAGCCGTCCGGTGTTAAACGTATAGCCGTAATCATCGGAGCCAACGATGGTGGCACTGGTAGGGCAAAACTAAAATACGCGGTGTCCGACGCGAATTCGTTCAGTAAAGTTATGACGGATATGGGTGCACTCCAAAAAAACAATATGGTTCTGTTGTTTGATCCTGATATCAGAAATATTGTATCAGCGTTTCGAAAAATTAAACAAACCGCTGAGCAATCTAAGGATAGCAGAGTTGAATTTTTTTTCTATTACTCGGGACATTCTGACGAGGAAGGGCTGCTTCTTGCTAACGAAAAACTACAGTATAGTAATCTTAAAAATATGATAAAGGATATTCCCGCTGAAGTGCGCATTGCTGTATTGGATTCATGCTCATCCGGTGCTTTTACCAGAATTAAAGGTGGAAAGTCCGCGCCGTCCTTTTTGCTCGATACATCAAATGACATGAAGGGCAATGCTTTTATAACATCCAGTTCTTCAGATGAAGTGTCTCAGGAGTCTGACAAAATCAATGGATCATTTTTTACACATTATCTTGTGTCAGGCATGAGAGGTGCGGCTGATGTTTCGCAGGATAAGAAAATCACCCTGAACGAAATTTATCAGTACGCTTACAGTGAAACACTCGGTAGAACACAGAAAACCATGGGTGGACCGCAGCACCCGAATTATCATATATAAATGTTCGGTACTGGGGCTTTGATCCTTACAGATGTGTCATAATCAAATGCCCCCTCTGTTATCTTTGATTTACTTTACGGAACAGTATATGTCCGAAAGGCCGACAATAATATACTCGCGGCTGAAATTAAAAAACAATATGGCAGAGAAACAACGATAGGTCTTGAACCCGGAAATTATTCCATTACTAATGACAGTGAAGAAGGTATATCCGAGGCATTCGTTACAATAAAAAACAATCAGTCTATATTTATTGAAAAAAAGAAAATGATTAAGCAGGAAAGAGAAAAAACTTCAAAACGGGGTGATGACGATTCCTCTAATTATATAGTAGAAACTAATACATTGTTTGATTATAATAATTTTAAATATTCCGGCTATGGCGCTGTTTCAACTCATTTTAAACCTATCGGAAATCAATATGGGTTTGTATCCGGCGGACGCGGCGGATTAATAATTAATGATTCATTTGTGCTGGGCGGTGCGGGGTATGGTCTTGTTAATTCAATGAATACTAAATCTGTGTTTGGTAAAGCCGACAGCGATGAAGAGTATTTTCGTTATGGAAGCGGCGGATTCATGATGGAGTATTACCATTCTATTCAGAAAAAATATTTTTTATCGGTAGGGTTGATTACAGGTTTTGGTGAATTGTATTATTCAGAAAAATCCAAAATGGATGAGGATTATGACCGTAATAATGGTTTGACGTTTTTTTCACCCCGCGTTGAAATAAATGGTATTGTTAATGTTTTTAAATTTTTTCGTTTAGGCTGCGGTGCCGGTTATGAAAGGTTTTTTGACGTTTCACAGTCAAGTATCGATTACTCCAAAATGAACGGTTTTTCAGGGCACATTATTTTTGCCTTCGGATGGTTTTGATGACGCAGAATTCTGCTTACACGAAAATCATGTTGATTATGATAGTCTTTGTTGACATGATGGGCTTCTCCGTTCTTTTTCCGATTATTCCTGATCTCATGGAATATTACATGTCGAAAATCGAATCGGCATCCGGTATGACAGGATTTGTTGTACCACTGATTAACATTGAAATCATTCGTCAGGATGCTATTATTATTTTAGGCGGTATAGTTTCGTCGTTATGGGCGTTTCTGCAATTCATTATGCTTCCTGTTTGGGGAAGAATTTCTGATAGATACGGGCGTAAGATTGTACTTATTACAACGGCCATTGGATTATCAATCGCTTACATGATTTGGACTTTTGCGGTTAATCTTCCAATGTTTATATTGTATCGGGTCATTGGCGGTATTATGGCAGGTAATATCGGTGTGGCATACGCTGCGATGGCGGATATAACTTCTTTGAAAGACCGGACCAAAAATATGGGACTTCTCGGAGCAGCCGGTGGAATTGGAATGATTATCGGACCTGTCATCAGCGGGTTATTATCCAGTAAGGAAATTCAGAATATTATAAGTGATTATTCGTTTTTGCATCCGTTTTCTATTTGCAGTATGGCTAGTTCGCTATTTTTCATATTAAGCACGCTGCTTATTTTAAACTTTGAAGAAACCGCAAACATCAATCCTAAAATTCATCGAACTTCGGATGATACCGATAGCGTTTCTCAAAACCAAGGTTTTGAGGA
>CAYLTM010000013.1:33165-36655 GCA_964386495.1 uncultured Leptospirales bacterium | reverse complement strand
TTTAAACTTCGGCCGGATAAAAATATTCATGGATTTGTCAGACTGGCGATGATAAATTTCTCATTCGCATTTTCGATGGCGGGCATTGAGCTTATGCTGCCGTATTTTTTCAAATTGCGTTTTAATGCGACACCATCAATTCTGGGTATGGTTTTTTTATATCTCGGAATAATTATGGCAATGGGGCAGAGTGTTTTTGTTAGAGTTGGTCTCAAATATGTTAATGAAAAAAGGCTTCTAATAATTGGTTTATCTTTGATACCATTGCCGTTATTAATCATTTCATATACTTCCGAAACCCTGCTTGGTGCTGTTTTATGGATTTTGCCGATAGCGGTCGGATTCTCCCTCGCCGCGCCGTCATTGTCTGGTCTGATATCCCATATAGCACCTTCCACAGAACAGGGATACATTATGGGATTATTCAATTCATATGGTGCTTTAGCGTATATATTTGGTCCAATATCAGCATCCTTGCTCTATGGTTCTTTTGGTTTTAAAATATCCACAATATTTTTCTGTATTGTATTGTTATCTTCTATAATATTATCCTTGAAAATTTCTTTAACAGATCCGCTAAAATAGTTTTTACAAATATTTTAATATTATTGAAAATGGCTTAATTGAAAATATTTCTGTAAATTAATTATGTGGACGGTTAGGAATATGTTGAATCGTAATACTGTTAAAATAGCTGTGATAAATAATCTTATTGAATTATTGGCAGCCGCAATAGTATTTGTTTTATTGATCACTATCATTAATATCAATACCCCGATATCGAAAACAACTTTCCGTGTTGAAGCAGCTCTACCGAATTCTGATAAAGCTTCGCAAAAAGTTCAATTGTTCTATCACTTAATGAGTGAGAAAAAGAATTATTATCTGTACTATGAAGGTTTTTCGATTGAAAAAGAAATTCAAACCAGCAGCGATTTTCAGATTCTTGAGTTTAAACTTCCCGCGAAAAAAATCGATAAAATACTTCTTGTTTTTAAACCTGATAATGGTAAAATCCAAATAAAAAAAGCTGGTTTGTATATTGGAAAAAATACCAAATATGAATGGCAAGGATCTGAATTGTTTTCAAAATTTACAGATGTTGGAAATATTAATCAGTATCTAGTCACAAATAATGGAGTTGAAGTTGTTTATAACTCTAGTACTGTTCTAGATATTGTTTCAGGTAATCGTGTTTTCGGTGGTGCTTTAGAGAACAAAACAGATTTTTATAAAGCACATCAATCAGTACAGAAAAATAAATCTATTATTCTATATTATCTTCTTTCTTTTACCGCATCAGTGCTGATCTTTTTTCTAATACGTTCAAAGCCTGTAAGGGTAATATTTAAAAAATTCAGTCGCTTTAGAGAACCTGCATGGTTAATATTTCTTTCATTCATTTTTTTCAATTCTCTTAAGATATCCTTGTTAAACTGGGAAGCTCTTTTTTGGGATGTTAATCTTGGTTCAGTTTTATATAAAATGGTTTTTACTGGAATTGTTTCATTTCTTACATTTTATATTATGTATCGAAGATTTCCGAAAATATGCTTAGTTTTTTACGTGTTTCAAATATTTTATATATTTCTCAATGTCTCATATTTTGAATATTTCAATAGGATACTTTTTATTGATTACGCGATTACTATGATGGCTGATGGAGTGACTGCGGCGACTGATTCAGGTCTTCCTTTTTATTATGAGCAGTTTTATTCAATTCTCGATCTTCCGTTTGTTTTAATACTTTATATCCGTCATAAAGGCTCTGAGTTGCATATTAATCACAGGAAAATTATTTATTCCATCGGAGTAGCAGTGATCTTTGCTATGACTATATATTATTATATGAACGGCTACAGCCTTGTTTATAAAGATGGAAAATTACAATACTATGTTAAAGCTAAATCTCGATATATCCTGTTTGAAGACCGTCATTTTACTAGCGGTAAAATATTGAAAGGTTCTGGTCTTTTATACATGCAGATCTCGGATCTATTATTTCCATCTGAGGAAGAGTCGGAAATAGTATATAGTAAAAATATAATATCGAATAACGTTGTAAAACAAAAAAACTCTGTTGTATGTATACAGGTGGAATCTCTTGACGCTAATATGGTTTTAAAGAAACATAACAATAAATTCATTATGCCATATATGAATAGTCTTCTCGGTAAATCTATCTATTATCCTTATACAATGAGTTATCATCTTGGTGGTTTAACTTCAGACGCTGAAGTATCAATATTAAATTCGGTGCATCCTCTAGTGAAAAAATCCATAATAAAAATCAGCAGTTACGATTATCCTAATTCAATCGTGAATGATATTAAAAAAGAAGGTTATGATGCATATGCTTTTCATGGAAATGTTGGAACGTATTTTAACCGGTTGTCAGCTTTTCCTGCAATGGGCTTCGACGGTTTTATTGACAGAATAGAAATGGACATCCCAGAAAAGGAGGCTTGGGGTATTCTCGATCATGAAGTGCTTGATTACGTTTATTCAAATCTAGGAAAAAGTGAAAACCCCTTTTTCTATTATGTAATTACAATGACAAGTCATGCCCCATTTAGCGGAGTATTGTCATTTTACAAGAATCCCGATTTCGACGATATTTCTAATAAATGGACCCGCGATCTTTTTACCTCCTTCAACTATGTCGATAAATCTCTGTCCGAATTTGTAGAAAATACCAGAAAAAATTATCCTGATGTTTATATAATAATATACGGTGACCATTGTCCGAGAATAAATTCTGATTATTATACTGAAGCGGGATTGGTTGTAGACGCTAAACTATTTGAGTTTGTGCCATTAATAATTCTTACGCCGGATAACAAAGTATATCGAGAAGAAAATCTCGCCGCCGGTTTTGTTGATATTGGACCGACAATTCTGGATATTACGGGTGTTAAGTATGAATTACTTTCTGATGGTCAAAGTCTTATCAGTAATAAAATAAATGATACCGAATTATCAATGAGGGGGAAAGGATATAAGAGGTCTTATCTTTATGATAAAGCAAAAGAGACAACAGATAAGAATTAAAATATTGTAAAAGTTTAAGAAATTTGATAAGGATGGAATTACGTATGATTTTAATAACAAAAGAAATTCCTGATGATTTTATAGATGATATAAAAACAGCAGTTAAAATACTGAATGATGCAGGATGTAAAGAAGTTTATATTTTTGGGTCATTAGTGCGAGGGGATTACCATGTATTTTCAGATATTGATATCGCTGTTAGAGGCTTACCTAAAAAAGAATTTTTCAGGATAGGTGGTAAACTAACAATGAATTTAAAACATAACTTTGATATAGTCGAATTAGATGATGAGAATAATAATTTTAGTAAATTTATTAAGGAGAATGAGGTTTTTATTAATGTTGCATAACGAAATAAAAAAGAAAATTGATTTTGAAATATCAGAGATTTGTAGAGAACTTGAAAGCTATAGTTTGCTTTTTTTATTAGTGAAACCAA
>CAYLTM010000013.1:31305-33155 GCA_964386495.1 uncultured Leptospirales bacterium | reverse complement strand
ATAGAAATCACGGCATTGGCTTCAGTTTTGCATTCATTCTAAAATGGTATTGAAAGTATTTTCTTGATTATATCAAAAAACATTGATGTTAACATATCACATAGTAACAATTGGCACTCTGATTTATTGAAAAGAATGGCAGATCCGACAGAATATAGGAAAAATGTTATATCGGAAATTACTTTTACTCAACTCGAAGAATATTTAGGATTTCGTCATTTTTTCAGGCATAGTTATAAATTTAGATTAGATTGGGATAAACTTGAACGATTAGTTCTAAATTTAGAAAGCACTTGGAATAATGTAAAAAAAGATTTAGAATCTTTCTTCTGAAAATTATAGTTTCGTCGTAGTATGGTCGGGTTTTTTAACCCGACCATACGATGGAACAAAAAACATTTACCACTTTCCGGTGGTTAAATAATCATCCATTGAAATCGCGGCTTTTCGGCCTGCACCCATTGCCTCGATGACTGTTGCCGCACCGGTAACAATATCGCCTCCTGCAAACACGCCGATTTTACTAGTACGCATGGTTTCAGGATCCGCTACAATCGCACCTTTTCTATTAGTCTCAAGACCCGGTGTGGATTTTTGAATAATCGGATTAGGCGCGTTTCCAATAGCTATAATCGCTACATCGATATCAATCACAAATTCGGAACCTTTCACTTCGATAGGGCTTCTTCTTCCGGAAGCGTCCGGATCACCGAGTTCCATTCGAAGACATTCAACACCATTTAAACGGCCTTTTTCATCAGCAATAAATCTTGTCGGGTTAGACAATAGCTGGAAAATGATTCCTTCTTCTTCAGCATGATGAACCTCTTCCTGGCGGGCAGGCAGCTCCTTCATGGATCGCCGGTAAATAATGTAGACTTTTTCAGCACCGAGTCGCTTTGCTGTACGGGCAGAGTCCATCGCGACATTGCCGCCGCCGAAGACTGCAATGTTTTTACCCTTAATAATCGGTGTATCATATTCAGGAAAACGATAAGCTTTCATAAGATTTGATCTGGTTAAATATTCATTGGCAGCGTAAACCCCAAGATAGTTTTCGCCGGGGATATTCAGAAACAACGGCAGACCGGCTCCGGAACCGATAAATACGCTTTCATATCCCTGCTCTAAAAGATCACCGACTGTTTCAGCTAAACCGACAGCTCTATTCAGAACTATTTCTACACCGAGTTTTTTCAAAGCGTCAATTTCATAATGAACGATATCTTTTGGAAGACGAAATTCAGGGATTCCATAAACAAGAACACCGCCAGGACTGTGAAGGGCTTCAAATATCGTAACAGCATAACCTCTGTTGCGAAGTTCTCCGGCGGCTGTTAATCCAGCGGGACCTGATCCTATGATAGCGACTTTTTTATTTTTATTAACGGTAATTTCGGCAGGCTGATGATTAACTTTTTCACGTTCGTAATCCGCCGCGAAACGCTCAAGACAGCCAATTGCCACTGACTCGGACTTTTTCCCAAGGATGCATTTTGCTTCGCACTGAGACTCCTGCGGACATACTCTTCCGCAGACTGCCGGCAGGGAATTGGTTTCCTTGATGATGCTGAAAGCTTTCGAAAACTCGCGGTTAGCTATAGCTCCGATAAACGAGGGTATATTTATTTTTACTGGACAACCATCAACGCATAAAGGTTTTTTACACTGTAGACATCTGCCGGCTTCAAGAACCGCTGTGTCGTCATCAAAGCCGTAAGGTACTTCCTTGAAATTTTTAATCCTCTCTAGCGGAGGCTGTTCTTTCATTTTCTGTCGGGATATTTTTTCAGACATTACCTTTTACTCCTTCAAGACGGCATTTATGATCATTGTTTTCGAGGGAAATT
>CAYLTM010000013.1:28514-31295 GCA_964386495.1 uncultured Leptospirales bacterium | reverse complement strand
TTTCCATATCTTTGTAAGTTGTCAACCGCGTCATAAGTTCACCGAAATCCACCAGATGTCCGTCAAATTCAGGACCATCTACGCATGTGAATTTCTTTTCGCCGCCGACTGTTACACGGCATCCGCCGCACATTCCGGTACCGTCGATCATAATAGAGTTCAAGCTGACCATTGTTCGGATTTTCAATTCACGGGTCATTTCACTGACGGCTCTCATCATAGGCACAGGACCTATCGCAACAACCAGATCGACTTTTTCTTTATCAATAACTTCTTTCAACGCGTTTGTTACAAAAGATTTTTTGCCGTAACTGCCGTCGTCTGTACAGACAATCATTTCATCGGCAACAGATCTAAGCTCATTTTCCAGAAGAAGAAGATCTTTGTTTCTTGCACCGAGAATATTAATTACACGGTTTCCCGCAATTTTCATTGCGGCAGCAATTGGATATACAGGTGCACTACCTATACCTCCACCGATACATACAACAGTTCCGTAGTTTTTAATTTCAGTTGGGTGACCAAGTGGTCCCGCGATATCGGATAGGCTTTCTCCGGAAGCTAAATGTGAAAGCATAGTTGTGGTTTTTCCGACAACCTGATAAAAAAGTGTTATTGTGCCATTTTCAGAATCGGAATTTCCAATTGTAAGAGGAATTCTCTCGCCGAATTCATCCACTCGAAGAATGATAAATTGTCCGGCTCTTCTATGTTTAGCTATATAAGGCGCTTCAACAATCATTTTCATTACACCTGTAGAAATCACTTCATTTGTTATTATTTTATGCAAAACAGTCTCCTTACATATTATTAATAAATCGGCGTTGCCTGCAGTCTGCTGACAACGCCGATTAAACTTCCCTGAAACTCTATATAAAGAAAAACAATATCGAAGAATATTCTTTAAACAGAATTATGTTTCCCTTCAGGGCTGGGAAAAAGAACTAAACTATTCCGTAAGCAAGCATAGCCTTCGCAACTTTTACAAAGCCTGCAATATTTGCACCGGTAACATAATCACCCTTTGTAGCATATGTTTCAGACGCTTCAAGACATGATTTGTGAATACTTTTCATAATACCAACAAGTCTAGCATCAACTTCTTCTCTAGTCCAAGAAAGTCTCATGCTGTTCTGACTCATCTCAAGACCAGAAGTTGCAACACCACCTGCGTTTGCGGCTTTGCCCGGTCCGTATAGAGCATTTTTTTCCTGATAGTGTTTGATCGCTTCAGGAGCAGAAGGCATATTCGCTCCTTCAGATATGCAATAACAGCCGTTTTTAACAAGAGCTTCGCCGTTGGAGCCGTCGATTTCATTCTGTGTTGCGGAAGGAAACGCAAGATCACATTTAATACCCTGCTCACGAACAACATCCCAAACGCTTTTGCTGTCATAATATTTCGCACCGTATTTGTCAGCGTATTCTTTAATTCGGCCTCTTTTAACATTTTTAAGATCCATAATGAAGGCAAGTTTTCCAGCATCGATACCGCTTTCATCAATAATAGTTCCATTAGAATCGCTAAGGGAGATTACTTTTCCGCCGAAAGAATTAACTTTTTCAACAGTGTATTGTGCAACATTTCCTGAACCGCTGACAATCGCTGTTTTTCCTTTTATTTCCTGATTACGAGTCGCAAGCATTTCTGCGGCAAAATAAACCGCACCGTATCCAGTAGCTTCTGGACGGATTAAACTTCCGCCGTAAAAAAGCCCCTTTCCTGTTAGAACTCCGGTGTGTTCATTTTTTATTTTTTTGTAATACCCATACATATATCCGATTTCTCTTCCACCGACTCCGATATCACCGGCAGGAACGTCACAATCTGGTCCGATGTGTCTAAAAAGTTCACGCATGAAAGACTGGCAGAATTTCATAACTTCCATATCGGATTTACCTTTAGGATCGAAGTCTGATCCGCCCTTTGCTCCACCCATAGGAAGCGTTGTTAGAGAATTTTTGAAAATCTGCTCAAATCCAAGAAATTTGATGATTCCAAGATTAACTGACGGATGGAAACGAAGTCCGCCTTTGTAAGGTCCGATAGCGTTGTTAAATTGAACTCTGAACCCTCTGTTTACTTGTACTTCACCTTTGTCGTCCAACCATGGTACTCTGAACATTACTACTCTATCCGGTTCAATAATTCTTTCGTAAAGTTTAGCTTTTACGAAATCTGGATGTTTTTCGATAGTTGGTTCAAGAGTTTCCAGAACTTCTTTAACAGCCTGATGAAATTCCTTCTGTTCAGGATCCTGTCTTTTTACCTTGTCAATCATTTCATTAATTAATGACATATACAAAAATCTCCTTTTATATAAATAATTTTAATGCAAAGTTTCCTGAGAATATCAAGAAACTCAAAAGACTTATATTACTGCTCTTGAGCTTTCATACCGTCCAAATCTATAACGGTTAAAAAACTAGAAAAGTGCAGAAACAATATTCTAATAACGCATCGAAAGCAAATTCGTTATAAGTTTTATTAAATGCAAATCTATTATTTAAAAATCAAGCTAATTTTACATGTTTGTAACAATTCGATGATTATTTTACATTTATGTAATAATGTATGGCATGAATGATGTTTTTTGATAATAAGATTTAATTTTAACATCAAAAATATGGTAGTTTTCAACTTAAACCAGCAATATGTGACTCAACATTATTTGCTCTGACACCATTATGTTGACTCTGACACCATTATTTGTTTTTTAGGAGGGTTGTTAAACACTTGACAGTAAATTACAAAGAATTTGGTAATTTATGCAGGTTGTC
>CAYLTM010000013.1:22914-28504 GCA_964386495.1 uncultured Leptospirales bacterium | reverse complement strand
AATTGCCGGACTAGACAATATCATAAAAGGGGTGATGCCGGGCGACAACATTGTCTGGCAGGTAAACGACATTGAGGATTACCGCTTTTTTGTGAAGGCTTACGCGGATTTTGCGGTTTTAAAAGATCAGCGTCTCATATATTTCCGCTTCAGCAAGCATAAACCTCTTATTGATGAAAATTATAATTCTGCCGAAATATATTTGCCGAATCCGGCACTTGGTTTCGAGCCGTTTATATCATTTATTCATAGTGTAATCAAAAAGAATGGTCGTGGAGGATATTATATTTTTGATTCACTGACCGAGCTGTCGGATATTTGGAATAGCGATAGAATGCTCGGAAATTTTTTCATGCTGACATGCCCATATTTACTCGATGTCGAAGCTCTCGCGTATTTTGCGTTGTTACGCAATACTCATAAAGATAATGCTTTAACCCCAGTGCATGATACCGCGCAAGTAGTTATAGATGTGTATAAAAAGGACGACATTGTTTATGTTCATCCGCTGAAGGTTCAGCAGCGATATTCGTCAACGATGCATATGCTCCATTGCCTGGATAATGGAAAGTTCCTTCCTGTTACGAATAGTGCTCTAAATTCCGAGATTCTATCATTTTCACCATTTAAAAGCAGTGCGCATGCTTTTGAGGAAAAAGACAGATGGAATAGGTATTTTTTCGAAGCGTCACAACTGGCTGTGCAGAATAATCGGGATAATGAAAAAGAAAAATTCTATATAACAAAACTCTTAACAATGGTCTTCACCAAAGAGGAAAAGATTCTTGAACTAGCCGAGAAGTATTTAACAATTGAAGATATTTTGGATATTGGCAGAAGAATGATCGGCACTGGACTCATTGGTGGTAAATCAGCGGGAATGTTACTTGCCCGCGCAATACTGAAAAAAAATTCGCCATCATTGAAAGATATTATAGAAATACACGATTCATTTTTTGTAGGATCAGATGTGTTCTATACATATATGGTAATCAACGGTTGTTGGTGGATTAGACATCAGCAGAAAGATATTGAAAGTTTTTTAACAGTCGCGGAATACGCCAGACGTGTAATACTAACCGGAAAATTTACAGACAGCACAGTGAAAAAGTTTTCCGATATGCTTGATTATTATGGTCAGTCACCGATCATTGTTCGGTCGAGCAGTTTATTAGAAGACAATTTCGGAAACGCATTTTCAGGTAAATATGAAAGTATTTTTTGTCCGAACCAGGGTTCGAGGGAGACCCGTCTGGAAAATCTTCTAACCGCAATCAAAACAATTTACGCCAGCACATTGAGTGAGAAAGCCCTGCGTTACCGCTCGCAACTTGGTATTCTAGATCGTGATGAGCAGATGCCTCTTTTAATACAACGGGTTTCCGGAGATCTTCGTGCAAATTATTTTTTCCCGACGGTGGGTGGGGTAGGTTACTCATATAATCCTTTTGTGTGGAATGACGCGATAAAACCGGATTCGGGACTAATTAGAATTGTTTTTGGGATGGGTACCAGAGCTGTGGATCGCTCGGATGATGATTATACGAGAATTGCGTCACTTAGCGCACCGGATAAAAGACCGGAAACTGATGTTAATCAAGTACGGAAATATTCGCAAAAAAAAATTGACGCTATCGACCTAGAAGCTAATCAGCTTGTCATTGCAAATTTTTCTGAAATCGCGGAAATCTGTCCTGTTAAAGAACTTGAAATGGTCGCATCAACGGAAAGTTCGAACAACTCATGGTATATCACTTTCGATGGCCTGTTTAATAATACTGATTTTGTCTCAAATATGTCTGAAATTCTTTCGACTCTGGAAAAAGCATATTCCTATCCTGTTGATATTGAGTTCACCTTAAATTTTACTGAAAACAAAAATTACAGAATTAATATAGTTCAGTGCAGACCTTTTGAAGCGAGAAAAAGTAAGGATGTTCAGGTCGCGTTCACAGAAGAAAATATTGGCGGAGCGATTATAGGCTCTCAGAATGGTATTGTTATTGGGCGAAGCCGCACCATTCATCCGACAAGGATAATATTCGTTCATACAGCGGAATATGATGAGTTGACAGTTTCACAGAAACACCTTACCGCAAGAGCAATCGGAAAAATTATGAAGCTTACTGCTAATGACGAACAAGTTGTTTTGGTAGGTCCCGGTCGTTGGGGTACTACAACAGTGTCGCTGGGTATTCCGGTATCGTTTGCGGAAATAAGCCGTGCAGTCTGCATCTGTGAGGTTGTCGCTATGCGTGAAGATCTTGTGCCGGATGTTTCGCTCGGAACGCATTTTTTCAACGATCTTGTAGAGTTTGATATTCTTTATCTGGCTCTTTATCCGCAGAATGAAGGTTCTATATTTAATCCCGCGAATATTAATAAACGTGAAAATAAATTTACGAAAATACTGACTGGAAATGATTTTGCTCTTCTCGAAAAAACTATCAGTGTAGTGGATTTTGCTCCAGAAGAGCTAACTCTTACCGCGGATATATTTAGCCAGAAGTATATTCTTTTTGAATAATTTTTGTAGAAATAAAGTTTTTCGAAAATATGAAAAGGTCTGCAATATTTGTTATTTTTTAAAATATTGACAAACGCACCATGGTGCAAAATGATTGTCCTATGGAAAAGAAATCACCCAAAATATTATCACGTATCGATAATCATTTGAAAAACTTGTACATACAGAGGTTTTGTGAAAATTATAACACTTATTGATAATTATGTGAAAGATCGTTATTTGAAGGCGGAACATGGGCTATCGTACTTAATTGATGATGGAATTAACAAAGTATTATTCGATACCGGACAGTCCGGGGCTTTCATAGATAATGCTCGAAGACTAAATATAGACATAAGTGATGTTTCATCTTTGGTTATTAGCCACGGACATTATGATCATACCGGCGGGTTGCTTGAATTTTGCCGTATAAATAATAAGGCTAAAATATATATCAAAGAAGCCGCCTTTAATTATAAGTGCAGACTTGTTGATGATAAACCAATGTATATCGGTATCGAACAGAATTTTAATATATTCAATGACAGAATTGTCTTCATCGAAAATGATTATCAGCTAACCGAAAATATATACATTGTCGCTGATATTCCATTAAAGGACAATGCCGGTGTAGTATCAGACAAAATGGTTATTATTGACGATAAAGGTCAAATAATTAATGATGATTTTATTGATGAGCAATTTATTGTAATTGATTATGCCGGTGCTTTAGCAGTCATTACGGGTTGTGCTCATCGCGGGATTTTTAATATTATCGATGCCGCTAAAGCCAAATTTGATAAACCAATTTCGCATGTTCTTGGAGGATTTCATTTTTCAAACATGAATAATTGTGACGCGGAAATTTTGGTTAAAAAATTCGCATCGTATCAAATTTCAAATATAGGCGTGGGTCACTGTACAGGTTTGGAGAAATTCCGCTTGTTTTCTGCAGTGCCGGATTCAAATGTGTTTTATAATAAAACTGGATATGTAATTACTATTTAAGGAGAATATATGCACAATAATGATGATCAGATGAAACAACAGGCGCGAATAGATAATCTGAAAAATATCCGCCATAAAATTGTTGTAATGAGCGGTAAAGGTGGCGTTGGGAAAAGTACAGTATCCGTTAATCTCGCTTACGCACTTCTTATGAAAGGCAATAGAGTTGGTATAATCGATGCCGATTTTCATGGCCCGTCAATTGCAAAAATGACTGGTATTGAAAATTTAGAATTTATGGCGGATTCTGTAAGCGGCAGACCGCTTCCTATACAGGCGATGGAAAATCTTCATATACTTTCAATCGCGTCGCTTCTAAAAGATAAAGACGATGCAGTTATTTGGCGCGGACCTATGAAAATGGGCGTTATCAAACAGTTCTTTGAAGATTTTCAATGGCCTGAGCTTGATTATCTTATTGTCGACTGCCCTCCGGGAACAGGTGATGAGCCTCTCAGCATTATTCAAACTATCGGTTCAGTAAGCGGCTGTGTAATTGTTTCGACTCCGCAGGATGTTGCTTTTCTTGACGCTAGAAAGACTATAAGTTTTGCGAATAAACTTAATGTGCCGATTATTGGTATTATAGAAAATATGTCGGGTTTTATTTGTCCTAAATGCGGTGAGAAAATTGATATATTTAAAACGGGCGGTGCGGAAAAAGCGGCAGCGGACTTTGGTTTAGATATTTTAGGTAAAATTCCGCTCGATGGCGACATTGTGCATTCCGGCGACGATGGAAAACCTTATGTGTATCATAACCAGGATAGTGCGAAAGGAAAATTGTTTATTGATATCGCTGACAAAATTTCCGAAAGTGTTATGTCGAATGAAAAATGTGGCTGTAATCATGAAGATGGTCAATCATGCTGCTCTAATGGTGGCGAATGCGGTTGCAAATAAATGAATTTTTGACTTTACATAATATTCACGATATGTCTTTTTGATTGAGTTTCGTATTTGGGTGATCCGGCGAAGCCGGATAAGAAATTTATGGGGTTCAGGGGCAACGCCCCTGATCGGACACCACAGGGTCGCCCTGTGTTTAGTTCCGGCGAAGCCGGATAATGATATTATGAAATTCAAATGAACAAATTGTACAAAGAATTTATGGGGTTCAGGGGCAACGCCCCTGATAGGACACCACAGGGCCGCCCTGTGTTTAGTTCCGGCGAAGCCGGATAATGAATCACAATAAAATATATGGAGAGGGTTGTATGAAAAAAATTATTTTTCTGGTTGTATTGCTTCTGGCTGTAGCAAGTTATTTTGGGTTTAAGGATAAAATAATGATGGCTATTAGTGCAGGAAAAGATAAAACCATTGAGATGGCTGTTGAAAAAGCTGCGGAACAAAATAATCTTTCACCGGAAGCTAAAGCTGAAATTATTAAATTCGCCAAATCTGTTGATACTGAAATTGTGATCGAATTCATGAAGGATCCAAACGGATTTGTCGCTGGTAATTCTGAAAAGGCATCAGCGTTTATGAATTCTCCTGATGGTGCTAAAGCGAAAGAGATTGCAGAGAAGTTTTTGAAACAGTAATAATTTGTCTCCTTTTTTTCAAGGAGACAAATTTATTTTTTAGTAATTGCTCATAATTTGGTGGTGAAAATACTTTTCTATTGCCGCAGGCGGCGATAGAAAATTTAAACCAAAATATGAGCATATACTTTTTACGGATTGTCAATATCTGAAATTAGTTTTCTGTAGAACCGAATTCTTTTTCTTTGTTTTGAAATTTCACTCTTTTCATAACCGGCTTAAAGAAATATCCCTGTTTGGTTGTTCCAATAACAAGTGATTTTGGCACATCTATATTTAATTCAAGATCAGATCTTTCACCTTCGGTAATTGTGAAAAGAGGATTTTTTCCTGTACCCTTAATCTTTAATCCAGAAGATGATCCGCTTGGCACCTTTAATGCATATTCAGTTGGATCGTTTTTGAAAACAATTTTACCACTATCCGGAGATATAATAAACCTAAGCTGAAGATAATCACCCGGTTCGAGCTCAACTTCTCCTAGAAGATCATTTGCTGCATCATTAATTTTTAGCAAATCTATTTCCTT
>CAYLTM010000013.1:18087-22904 GCA_964386495.1 uncultured Leptospirales bacterium | reverse complement strand
CCTTGTTTGTTTCAAGAACAGTATAAGTTCCGCTGCTCTCGGAATCTTCTTTGTCTTTGCTGTCTGAAGAATCTGCCTGTTCTGACTTAAACCCTTTAGCAGATGTTTCTTCTTTCTCAGCATCATCGCTGCCTTTTTTAACTACATCAACTTTTGTCACAATAATTTTGATGCTTTCCACTTCAAGCCCGCTTGAAAGAGTCATTGCTTTTGAAGAGGTTGTATCCGCACTTACTGTAACACCAAGCTTACCATCTTCCGCTGAACTGGAGCTGTCTGCTAGATCACACGAAACAGCAAATACTGATAATGTTAATAACATTACACCCATTAAACTTAATTTTCTCATTTTCATCCTCCAATTATTTTTGGCTAAATATATAGATATAATTTTTGTAATTGCACATTTATTAACTTCGAATAATTAATCTTCGTCATATTACGAGCAATTACTAATTATAATATTAATACAAAGAATTCATTAAAACAGGACAATATTTTTGACAGAAACCCGAAAAATATTTCATCGCATATATTTGTTCACAAGGTGGTCGAAATAAGTATTTTGCATATTAACAGGTTTCATTTTGGTTTATTTCCGTTATTACCTGAATTTGCTGAGTTTCCGGAATTTTGAGAATTGTTTTTTCCTTTGTTCTTTTTTTCTTTTGCTTTTTTTAGTGCTTTAGATTTACTTTTACTAGAAGCCTTTGATAGGTTTTTTACAGATTTTTTAATTCCATCTTTTTGTTTTTTCTGTATTGTATCTTTTTTATCCGAATAATTATTTTGTTGGACTTCGTATAGCAGATTGTTATCATTATTTTTTGTATTTCCAGAAATTTTGCCGGTGGAAAATTTGTTATGTGTTTGCGGGATAGTTAATTTGAGGTTTTCATCAGATTGATCAACTGGATCGATATCGCGATTAATTAATTCAACATCATAAACTTCGTAGTTTTTATTAATTTCTGATAATATTTTATTTCCTGTTTTTCGGTTTTCAATATATACTGACCCGGCTGAAACTTTCACAGAAGTTTTATCAGGAGTAACTTGAAGTGAAAATTTTGTTCCGTTAGAGTATATATTAGAATGTTTTGTTATGAACATATAGCTGAATTTTTTATTTGGGTTATTAAAGTCAGCATTGACATTCCCTTTGTTTAAAATAAAACGGTAATATCTATGTCTTAAACTAACATTAATATCCTCAATAAAGAAGTTTGTATTTGGTAATAATTCCAGTAATATTTCTTTCTTGTATAATATTTTACACGAACCTTCCGCTTGTGTAATGATAATATTTTTTGAAGAAACGTTAGCTGATTTAAAAAGTTGATTTTCATTGATAAAAACTTCTCCGGAAGATTTTTCTGCCGTTAGTAATCCCAAGTTATGAAAATGTAAAGCTATGCTAATAGTAATTACCGAAAAAATTGTTAAACATAAAGTCATCGTAGCGTAAATTAAACTGAACCTTGATTTTTTTTCACTTAATAATTTTTCGTAGGAATTATATATATTATATAAAACCTTTATATCAGGATTTTCTTCACTTTTGTTTTGCACCATAATAAATTTTTGATATTCAATCATATTTTTACATTCGTTGCAATCATTCAAATGATGACTTTGTTCAATTGTAAAGTTTTCAAGACCCAGAATGTATAACAATGCCTGTTTGTCAGAAATGTGATGTTTCATAACCACCTCTCTTTTGCCGGCGATGTTTCTATAAAAGATATAATTAAATAAGCAAAATATAACCCATACAAATAAAAACCCTTGGAAGACATGTTTTTTCGTAATAAGTACAATGACTTAATTAAAATCCGTTGAACTGTTTTTTCCGATATGCCGTGGTGATGAGCTATTTCCTTTAAAGACATTGAACACTCTTTTTTCATAATTAATACAGATTTGTATTTTATGGGTAGACTGGCAACTGCTTCGTTTAATGCATTAATCATTTCATCATTTATAATAATATTTTCAGGAGAACCAGAATTTTCAGTGTGAATATTTTCTTTTTTAAAGAGCAATAGCGTTTCATCAACCGGTTGGTGGGAAAAATTTTTATTCCGTTTAATATAATTTATGGAAAGATTCTTAGCGGTACGATATAGAAAAGCCATTTCTGTCTCTTCTAAAATAATGTTATTTTTAGAATAATTAATAACACGCACAAAGACATCGTGTAGAATATCTTCCGCTGATTCTCTTGAACCAACAAGCCGTGTTATATAAATAAATAGTTGCTTTGAATAGGCTTTATAAAGCCGTTCAATTTCATTTTTTAATATCACATCAGTTCCTAAATTAAAATAGTTTGCTGAAATTATTTTTCAGGAAGTCATGATGTCGAGTTATAAAGGAAGTACCAATCGACATTATGAGTATGTCTAATCCATTTTGACCTTACGTAGACAATGAATACATAGTCTTCTTGACAAATGTGTAACGATATATTAGTGCACGATATAATTACAATTGAAAAAAGTATATAGGACAAAAAAATCTGAACTCTATTAGTCGATAACTAATCATGATATCAAAGTTAATCCGATATAATTTACTCATAAATTGGAGGAAAACACACCACCGCTGTAGGGATAGGTAATCCGTAATTAACACTAAAATATGAGTAAATTCATTCGATAGTATGAATAATAAAATATTTTGTTTGATTATTTTTTAACTTAATTCTATTTTAATATCAGAGGTAAATATGTTAAAATATTTGATATTTTATATTCTTGTGCTTTTAATATTTTCAAACTCTTTATTGAAAGCACAGGATAGTTATGTTTTTAATTTAGGCGGAACTGGAACAGTGAATTATGATGAAACTGAAAATTCTATCGATTATGGTATTTTTGCAGGTATTCAGTATTACAGTAGCCGATATAATTTTGGTGCTTCTTTTCCGTACTATATAAATTATACCTTTTACACAGAAGATAAAAGGTATAATTTAATGACTGGTGGTCTTTCATTTTCCAGTGAAAAAAATATCAACGATCAATTATCGATTGGACTAAATTCTGCTATAAATTATGGAGAATTATACTTCAAGTCAGTATTTCTGTCGCCGTCTTTTTTCTTATATACGGAAAATAATTCAATTTCATTTTCACCGGGTTTTTCCAGAGAGAGCATTACCCCAGACAATAAAAATTATTCTGAAAACAATTATTTACTGAATGCTATTTATCAAAATGATTCATTATTTCTTAAACCAAATTGCTCATATAATATATATTTATCGAATAGAAGAGAATGGGAGCTGCAAAATTCTCTTCGTTCCGGTTTAATATTTGCGGCAACGGATTTTCTAGAAATTGATTCCGGTATAACAGGCGGGTATAACACAAACAATAAATTTCTTGCATCATTAGATATGGGCTTATTTTTCTCTGTAGGGGAACTGTATAATTTGTATATTAGTTATTCGCCATCGATTTTTATTGAAGAAAAAAATATTTCCACCGAAGATATATCACATACTATTAATGTGCAAATGGGTTTTTATTATTAAGGAACAGCAAGGTTTCGTAAAATTTATTAGTCGATAACAAATTTTAAATTTGTTTTCGATAATGACAATCATTTTTTAATGACTGGGTTTCTCGGTAATTTTATTAAAACGATATCCCGGCTGTCAGCATAACATCCATACCCTTCTCAAAGAAAGTATATTCAGTATTCTCCGGTCCCAGATATGTTGTCAAAGTTAAACCGGCGGTGAAGTCATTGATGTTTTTATAAGTTAACCCATTAGAAAATATAAAGGACTTCTGGGCAATATTGCTGATTACGTTGCTGCTTAATGATAGATCACTGATAAAGAATTTATTAACAGTCGTGAATAAAGCGGCGTAGTACTTCGAATAATAATTCTGCTGGTACAAATTCCGCGCTATCAAATAGGTCTTTTTATCGCCGCCGGGCAGATTGTATGTCTTGCCGTTTGGAGCGTAATAAGAAATAGTTTTATCGTATTGATATAATTTACCGCTCGAAAAATAATTTTCAGAATAACCATCACCGTTATAGAAAAATTCCATGTTCAGCCGGAATTTATCAAGCTGATCCTTCCAATCAAATGTGCGGCCGAAATCCACACAGAATTTCGGAATCACTGAATCGTCATCAGTTGTGGTCAGCAGTCCATTTTCAACCTTGATTTTTTTTAGGTTGCTACCCTTTGATAAACTCGCTTCACCGGCAATGTCCCACTTGAAAAGTCTCGTTGATATATCATAACCGAAAACAGGGTGCCTGTCGTCTCTTCCCCATCCCGAGACTGCCATTTCGGTTTCGTCAATGAGCCATTCAAACTTCATCGCGCAGGCGACATCATTAAGTCCTTTAACTTTACCAGCATCGACAAACGAATAAATATTATACTTTGTCCCGAATGGCACATGGGTTTTAAGACCGTAAGCCCCTTCACGGGAATCCAGACTTTCCAGAAATGATTTCGGTTCAACATTAACAAGGTCTGTCGGATTCCAGAGGTAGCAACGCCCCCATTGAAGAACCTGTTTGCCAGTTCTGAAATATACCGCACTGTTAATATTATAATCCAGAAAAAGTTCTTTCGCGTAAAAGTTGCTTTCATTATCAGCGGCGTTATATTCCGCCTCAAGGTTAGCGAAACCTTTTATACCTTCGTTCAGACGGGCATCCGCGTAAAGAACCCCCATGATGTACGGATTAAGCCGATTGTCTTTGTAATCACGGTCGCTGAAAAAATCCCGCGACATTGAATAATCTGCCGCGCTTGTAATCTCGCCTGAAAACGAGAGCTT
>CAYLTM010000013.1:16437-18077 GCA_964386495.1 uncultured Leptospirales bacterium | reverse complement strand
TTTTCAGCCGAAGTTTCAACTGATCCAGTCGGCTGATCAATAACAGTGTTATCGCTTTTAAACATTTCATTTTCATCAACAGAAAGATCCTGAGCGAAAATGATTACGGGTATAAACAAAATAATAAATATAATATATTTCATAATATCCTACTTGCTCAGATTTTCCAGATAAGCTTTTGTAAATATTTTGTCATCTAATTTAGAAGTGGAAATATTCGACAACTCTACCAGGGTTTTATTTCCCTTTTCAAACTCATCAATAAAAAGCTGTTCAACAGCGACATATCTACCGTCAACAATTGTATATTTTCTGAAATACGCAGTCTGCATTAATGTACCGGATAGTGAATATGCCTGCTCCTTCAAAATGAGATTCTTATCTTTCTGCACCCAGTAAATCTTTTTCGGATAATCGACATCATTAACCTTCGCCTTGACTTCCATCTTGTAAACAGGAATGTCGCCAAGCTTTTCCTCGGAGATCATTTCTTTACCGGCACCGTCCAGTGCGACATCATACATTTCTGTAAGTTTGCGTTTTTCAAAATCGTCGCCTTTCGCGTCGGAACCGCCGATACTTTCGTCGCGGTTAATATGCTGAAACGTGCGTGTATTTTTTCTATACATCCAGAAATTATCACCGGTCCGCAGATAGCCGTTACCTTTTTCAGATTCAGGATTAGTCATGACTATTAAAAAGGAATCGTCCGAGTCTCTTCTGTAATACGACATCTCAATTTTTTTAGTGCCCTGGTTCGTCTTCTGCTGTGTCAAAGTTACAGCGGCTTTAATGTCGGTAGTAATCTCCAGCAGTGCTTCGATTTTTTTTAAAAGATCATTCCCTTTGGACTGAGCTTGAACCCCTGCCGACAGAAATGATATTTCAGCAATAAATAAAACAGCAATAATAAAATTTTTCATATAGTCTCCTTATTCGTAATGTCTGAGAGCTTCAGCAGATGACAAATTCGCTGCTCTTTTCGCCGGAAAATATGCCGTAACAACAGCTATAATCAATATCAACAGATTATTACTTATCACATCGCCGACAGTCGGCAGAAAATGCAGATGTTTATTTACAAGTAAAATCCCTATAGGATTATCGCCGATGTTAAAACTTACAACAGAAAGAATCCCCATGATAATGAAGGACAATACAGTGCCGATAAGCGACGCGATAATTGTCAGCGAGGCTGTCTCAAAAATAAAAATGAGCTTCACGTCGCGCTTCTGCATACCGATGGCTCTTATGGTACCGATCTCCCTGGTACGCTCACGAATAGTCATTCGCAGAGTATTCACGACACCGATGAGAATTATAAAAAACAGAACAAGCACCGCACCGAAAGTTATCAAGTTCAGTGCCCCTTCAAGCTTTAAAACATCACTCGCGGTTTCGTACATCGAATTTACATCTATAGATGTTGCTTTAGTTTTGAGTTTGCTCACGCTGTTCATTTTTTTCGTAAAGTCGTCTGTGGTTTTTGTCCTCGGCAATAGTATCCATTCGTTGCCTAAAGATTTTTTAAATGGAGCGTCATCACCGGGAATGAAAGCGGCAGCGGTATCATTTTTAAGATCAGGGATATTTTCATAAAAATATTTATAAAAAGCGTTTTCATTAATGTAGATTACTTT
>CAYLTM010000013.1:10415-16427 GCA_964386495.1 uncultured Leptospirales bacterium | reverse complement strand
GGTTATAGAATCATCCTTGAATACACCCTTTATAACAACCGGCAAAGCCGCCATATCGGTTGCGAACTTCGGTTTAAAGAAAACCTTCGTGCTGTCACCAGCGCCCACTCCAATAGCAGATGCAAGTGTTTGACTTATCATCGCGCCATCTTTGGTTAACACAGCGTCGTAATCACCCGCTGATAATGTGAAGCTGTTTTTTATGAGCGCCTTTGAATCGTCATCATTCAGGTAAGGCAGAACAGTTACCGTTTCAGACTTGCCGCCTATAGTGATGGTGCCGTAAATAAACGCAGGTCCCGGTTTTAATGCAGCGTGAATCCTGTCTGCGACAATGGCGGCATTCTTTCTAGGATTTAGTATTGTAACCTGGTAGTTCCCGCACTCGTAATTTTTCAGCGACAATAGATTCTTCAGATTAGTATATTGCGTGAAGATTACACCCTGCATGAAAATATTATCATTCTTCATGATTCCGACAACCGTGAATCTCGCCGACTGCTTTTGACCGAAAATATTCGTATAGCGCCCGCGAAGCGTGTCATTAATTTTAACATTTAAAGATTTGGCTTTCTCCAAAGAAAGTATCACAGGATTTTCTTCCTTGCGTTCAGTGAGATCTTCAAAGCGCCCTTCTATTAAATGAAATGATTCATCGAGTTCCTCCATCTGTTTATCGGTCATCTGCTTGGTCACGTCAATACCTATCACTACGCAGTTATCCGCTTTTCCGTTGCCGATAATTCTCATGAACGATCCCATGGCTTCGTCGTAGGTATCAAGATCTTTGGCAACAGTGTCGTTAATGATCTTTTCCATGCGCTCTCTGTCGCGGAATATCTGACGCATATTCGATCCGCCTTCACGCGCCGTAATACTCACATGCCCCGCGACATACACAACAATTTTGTTGAACATGACATCGGAAATTCCTGCAGCGAAAGAGTTTGCCATTATAAGAAGCATAACACCGATAGCGATAGCCGTACCGAGAAGAACATTGCGGCGTTTCTGACGGAACAGGTTTCTTAAACTTATTTTTAAAAGATTCAGCATCTTCAGTCCTCCATTTAATCGCGCGATATAGCGTCAAGCGGCGTAATGTTTTTAGCCACCTTCACAGGATAAACAACAGTTATCAGAGTGACAATCACCAGCTGAATGACAGTCAGCATGATGTCGCCGACTGAAAGAAACGGTGTAAAAATATCACCGCCGTAGATAAGCTGGATCATATCATTATCCGTGGAAATTTTAAGCAGCGGAATAATTTTCACAATAATAATTCCGGTTAAAATTCCGCCGCCCCCGAAAAAACCCGACAACAGTGCGGTCTCACCGATAAACATACTGCTGATAAAACTTTTCCTCGCGCCGATAGCCCGCATCATACCGATTTCAGTCGTACGTTCAAGCGCCGCCATAGTAAGAGTGTTCACGATGATTATTACTGCCACAATAAAAAGAAACATGACGAACATGAAGAGCGCGCCTTTAATGATAGTCGCCATCCCGCCGATTGGTCCAGCCGCCTTTTTCCATGTAACAGCTTTCACACCGAGGTTGTTTTTCGTAAGCTCTGCATTAATCTTTTTCACATAACCGTCAAGGTTTCCGCTCTTTTTAAGTTTAACAAAAATGAGGTTATAAGCTCCGGCATCGACATCTACCGTTTCTACAACACTGGATTTTTTTTCAGAAAAATCTGCAATAGTTGACGATGAACTATTGGACGAAACTACCACCGGACTGCTTGAAAACATATTGTCAAGATTTTCCGATTCCATAGAAAAGAGTTCTTTTTTCTCACCGGTAAGCTCAACATCCAAATCACCGGCGGAAAAATATCCAAGGCACTGCCTGTAGGACTCAATGTCCATTATAGTAAAATGTCCCCAAATGGTATTCAACGCACGGTATTTAAAAACCCCTTTTACTGGAAGCCTGATGTCTGTTGAACTATTGGTATCGTTGAAACCCATAAACACTACTGAACTTTTCAGATTCAGCGTATCCTTATTCTCTTTGGCTTCATCGATAAGATTCTTTTCGTCGAGTGACGAATTTTCAGGAATGAACCAGATGTTCATAGTCTTGTACTGGGTATCTCTTTCCGTCTGCGGCATCATTACCCCGGGAGTAGAATTTTCCAGAGCTGATCCTTCATGGAGAATATAATTATCAGGAAACATTTCCTTGTAGCGTTTAAAATCCACACCTACAAGATTACTCATGCCGGGGTCGCCTTCGTCCTCGTTCAGTATCATCGCCATGTTTTTACCGATGGGCAGATTTTTTTCAACAAAACTGAATTTTTCAAGAACGCTGTTAATCTCTTTATAATTCGCGAACGACTCTATGGTCTCGCCGTACATTTTAAAAAGTATGTTGTCCGATTTTTCCTTGTCAGACATAATGACTATGTGGCCCATGAAGCTGTTCACAATATTTTCTTCCAGACCTCTGTTCATGCCCGAGACAACACCGTTGCCGACAGTCATGAGCAGAGCTCCGATAAAAAGTATCACGCCGATAATAACGCTTTTCCCTTTATGCCGGAGAATATTTCTCCACGCAATTTTTATTATAAGTTCCATGAGTTACCCCTCTACCACAAGACCGTCTTTGATCCTGACCACACTGTTAGCGTATTTCAGAACATTAGGATCATGTGTGGAAAATATGAAGGTTGTCTTTTCAATTCTGTTCATTTCTTTCATCAGTTCGAGAATCTGATCACCAGTAACAGAATCCAGGTTGGCAGTCGGCTCATCCGCAAGAACGATATCAGGATTAGTAACCAGTGCGCGGGCAATAGCAACCCTTTGACGCTGACCACCTGAGAGTTCAGCGGGACGGTGTTTAATATATTCGGTAAGACCGACTTCATCAGCAAGCTTTTCAGCTTTTTTCCGCATTTCGGTTTTATCAAGTTTTTTCATAAGCATTAATGGAAATTCAATATTTTCGATAACATTTAATACAGGTATAAGATTAAACGTCTGAAAAATGAAACCGATTTTATGCAGACGTAAATCTGTAATCTGCTTATCATTCAGCGAGGTGATTTCAACGCCGCCGACCTTCACACTGCCTTCAGTCGCGTAATCTATACAACCGATGACATTCAGAAGTGTCGTTTTCCCGCTTCCGGACGGGCCGACAATACTTATAAGGTCACCCTCCGGAACTTTCAAGTCGATGCCGCGAAGCGCGTGCACGGTAGTAGTTCCAAGCGCGTAGTTTTTCTTTAAAGAATTAATCTCAATAATATTCAAGACAGCCTCCTGTAAAATATACAACATAAATGAAATGGTGAGCATGTGTAAATTATCGGGAAAGAAATTCAATCAAATTTTTAGAGAAGTTTTGGAGAAATAGCCTGAATTCACCCGGTTCACACTTTCTAACTAACTCACATTAACTTGAAACTTGAAAATCCGAGTAATAATAGCTGGATTTCTTTTTCTGTAAATTGTGAAAGCCAAAAAGTAAGTATAATTTATAATTTCAAACTAAACGCAAAACAGCTTGACAAATATCCAAAACTATGTAGAATAACAAGGTGTTATGTGAACCGACAAAATATTTTGAACCGACGATTTAAATCGTCGGTTCAGATATGTTCGATTCATACCTTTGGTTAATTCAGTCGGTTCATATATTTATAGTGATAATCGGAGTTGTACTAAATGAGAGAATTTAATTATACAGGTACGTGTATAGCCGAAAAACACTATATGGTGGATGTCGGAAAAAAAATTAATGCAATCAGTAAACTCATTGAAGATGGGAAATATTTTACTATAAATCGACCACGGCAATATGGGAAAACAACGACCATAAATCTTTTGAAGATTAAACATATTAATGACTATATTATTATCAAAACAAGTTTTCAGGGTAAAGGGATAGAAATGTTTAAAGAGGAATCTCTTTTTTGTTCTGCCATCGTTTCTTTGTTTTTGGATGGTATGGTCTCTAATGATAATAACTTTAAACAACATTTAAGTTCCAATGTCAGACCTTACAAAGATTTTAATGAACTCTCTAAATTAATTACTAAATTAATTAAATCAACAACTAAAAAAATCTTGTTATTCATAGATGAAGTAGATGAATCAACTAATTACGAACTATTTTCAAAATTCTTAGGAATGTTAAGAGATAAATATTTAAAAAGAAACGAGGGAGAAGATAGCACTTTTCACAGTGTCGTTTTTGCAGGAGTACATGATATAAAAAACTTAAAAATGAAAATTCGTGGTGATGGTGAAATAAGCTATAACAGTCCATGGAATATCGCAGTCGATTTTGAAGTAAGAATGAGTTTTTCAGCAGAAGAAATTTCAACGATGTTAGTCGATTATGAAAACGATCATCATACTGGAATGGATATTGGAAATTTATCAAATAAACTTTTTGAATACACTAGTGGATATCCCTATCTTGTTTCAAAGTTGTGCTACATTATGGATGTTAAACTCAATAAAAACTTTACCGAAGCAGAATTGGAAGATGCAATGAAAATCCTTCTAAAAGAAAACAATACCCTTTTTGATGATCTGATAAAAAATATAAATAGATATAAAGAGCTTTACGATTTAGTTGAAAGGATTGTTTTAGAAGGAGAAGAAATTAATTATAATACTCAATCGCAGCATTTAGGAATTATGTATGGTATTTTTGCTGAATCTAATGGTAAATTAAAAGTTCACAATAAAATTTTTGAGATATTGCTTTATAATTATTTAATAGCTCGTCGAGAAATTGAAAAAGGTTCTGCATTAAATTATAAATATAAAGAGAAATTTGTAAATGATGATGGCAATTTAAACATGGAACTTCTTCTTGAAAAGTTTCAGGATATGATGAAAGTTGAATATCGTCATATAGATGAAAAATTTGTTGAGCGAGAAGGGCGGCTTCTTTTCCTTGCATTCTTGACTCCTATCATTAATGGAATTGGTTTTTACTTTGTTGAAACGGAAACCAGACACTCTAATAGAATGGATGTTGTGGTAACTTATAACAGAGTAAAATTTGTTATAGAGTTGAAAATCTGGCGAGGTGGTAAATACGAACAGGAAGGTAGAGAACAGCTCTGTGAGTACTTAGATTCTCAAAATCTGAACAGGGGTTATATGGTATTTTTCAATTTTAACAAACGGAAAAAATACATTAGAGATCGATTAAATGTTCTTGGTAAAGAAATTTACGAAGTGGTGGTGTGATTGTGAAGAGTGCTTGTGCTTGTGTTAGTGCTTCGCTTTCAGCGTCGGCGTAACCTTTATTTCGTTCTTCCTCAGACAATGACAGATAAAAATCGGTGATGTTCAAGTAGGCAAGGAAGAACCTCTGTATGAATTTTTCACCCTGAATGTAATCCCGAATTTTCGATTGCTTGTTGATTTCATCAGCGATGAACTGTACCGCGGGTTTGAAATTTCCACGGTAAGCCATTTCACGGATTTTTTTTGTGTAGTCGAATATGTCGATAGAAAATGCAACGTTTTGCCGAAACGGCGGGGACGTATGAGGAAAACATAGCGCATCATTTCTAATTTGGGAATATACATTGTTTTATCAATATAGTAATAATCATTTACTTTTACTGATTCGAAATCACCCACACCGTAAGGCAATTCCAGAATCACATCATTACCTGTTATCTTCGCTTCAACGCCATTTATTATAAACATGGTCAAATCTTTTTCTGACGATTCCTGACCATAAAAAGAAGATTCACCAGCGCAGCTAAAAAACATCACAAGAATCAGCAATACTACAACGTTTTTCATGAGAAATTCCACTACCCCATAATAAATTTTGCGGATAATATAAGATTAAATTATTTCCTTTGTTGATAAAAAATTTTAAAGTTAAAATTGTCGAGAGAGGGGTGGCGGGAAATAATGGTGTCAGAGGTGTATTTAGATATGTATTATGTCTCATAAGTGGGTTTTTAATGGTGCCAGAGTAATAAAAAACCGAACAAAAAACCCTTTATAG
>CAYLTM010000013.1:4917-10405 GCA_964386495.1 uncultured Leptospirales bacterium | reverse complement strand
TATCTTGACTTCACACACAATCCCGAAAAGGAATATAGATGATAAATAAATAGCGGTGAATCAAAATGACAGAAAAAGAACTTAGTTCAATACTGGAAGAATTCAGTAATTGGGAAATCATCCCGAATAAAAATAATATTCTAAAAGCTCTGATAAAAGTTATTTCAGGGAATGAAAAAATCATGTCACTGCTGGAATGTTTCAAAATGGAAAATGATTCACCGGCGGATGCAGGGGTGATTTTCGCTACAGATAAACAGATAGTTTTTATTACGGGAAACTCCGGCAAAATAATAAATCTGCAGTATAGTAATCTTCATTCCGCTGTTCGTGAAAAAGGCAGGCTATCATCTAAAATAATTTTATCCGGATTTGAAAAAGAGCTCCTTGTGATTTCCACAACATCCAGTGATGACAGAATTAATGATTTTATTAATATCATAAATAATAGAATTGATAACATTTCCATGGAAATGCCGGAAGTAAATCCGCTGCCTCCGGAAAACGCTGAACAATATGATTTCCTTTATACCGCATCTGGAAAAAACTATGAATTATTACACAAAATATTGTCGAACGCGGCAAACACCGAAATTCGCGAATTACTAATAAATGATCTAATTGCGATTACCTCACTGCTTGCCCCAGCCGATAACGAGATCACCGATAATGAGAAATTGTTTTATGCGATGAATATGCTAGTGTTAAATCAGAAAATCGCTAATGACACAGAATCCATCAGCGCGGAAAAATTTTTTGCGGCAGGATTATTCCCTGTTCAATTTACCGGATTATTATTTAATGAGTGGGAAAATCTCGCGGTTCACACAAGAAATCACAAAGTAGTTTTTAATGGTGATTCTTTAACATCTCTTGAATATGCCCGTTCTAAAAATTCAGAACTTCTTGACATCGTGAAAACTTTCCTATCACATTATGCGGCGGCGTTAATCAAGGCGGACGGAACAATAACTACCGGCGAGGAAACGAGACTCAAATCTATAAATTCGATAATTTCCAAATATGCGGCAATAAACATTGAAATTTCGGAACCACCGACAGAATCACTCGAAGATGTTATGAAGGAAATCAATTCGCTCATCGGAATGGATACTATTAAAAATGAAATAAAAACGCTGATCAATCTAATAAAGATTACAACTGAACGGAAATCGAGATCGCTCCCGACACCTCCGCTTTCTCTCCACGCGGTATTTTACGGTCCTCCCGGAACAGGAAAAACTACTATCGCGCGGCTGCTTGGACGAGTTTACAAAGCTCTTGGACTTTTAAAAAAGGGTCAGATAGTTGAAACAGATCGGGCTGGTCTTGTGGCAGGTTATGTAGGACAGACGGCTGTTAAAACAGATGAGGCGATCAGCAAAGCTCTTGACGGTGTACTGTTTATCGATGAAGCCTATACATTATCACCTGCCGGCAGCGACAAAGATTTCGGGCAGGAAGCAATCGACATCATTCTTAAACGTATGGAGGATAACCGTGAGAATCTTGTTGTTATTGTTGCCGGATATCCTGATGAGATGAAACATTTTATCGATTCTAATCCCGGCCTAAAATCCAGATTCAGCCGCTACTTCTTTTTTGACCATTATTCACCGGAGGAGCTGCTTCACATATTGAAAATTTTCATAAAAAACACAGCGATGACGCTTGATGCCGACGCGGAAAAAAAATCACTGGAGCTTTTCACCGATCTTCATGAAAAAAGAAATAAGGCGTTTGGAAACGGCAGACTTGCCCGGAATATTTTTGAAAAGATGATAGAGCAGCAGGCGAACAGAATCGCCGGAATCGCTCCGCTGACTAATGAAATTCTCTGCACTCTAAAAATAGAGGATGTTCCCATGAATATGGCGGAACACTTATAAAAAGTTTTTTTAAAAACATGGCGAATCCCAAGCAGTACACAGCCGCAGGGTTTAATCCGATGATACGTGAAAAGACACTTTGTTTATACAGCAAACCAATAATTGTAAAAAAAACAAGGATTACAAGAATAACAGATGAGATTGTAATAAAGATTGATTTTATCATATGAACTTCATTAGCATAAAAATCATCTGTAAAAAACCAAAAGCTATCTTCTTCAAAATACATAACAATATACTATAGTAAGTCAAACAATTATTATTTCCATCACTCTCAGTGAAAGTTTTCTCAGTCGCTTGAACCTCCTTTGAAATGTTTTCATTGATTGGGTTTGGTAACAGATAATACCCGACATAAAATCCTCACCCAAAAAAAGAGACCGAGGGAACAAAAAATAGTATCTATTTTATTAGTACTTAGATATCGTAGTATTCTGATGATTGAACAAAATTTTGTAAATACAACGAAGTAATAAAAATTAATTGATCTCTAAAGTGATGTTTCATAAATAAATTGATATTAAATATTGGAAAATTAAGACTAATTTTAACCTTAGTCAAATAATTAACGATAGTAAAAAAGGAGAAAAAAATGCACGGACCCGCGTCAGAATGGAAAAAAGATAATGCGTCATCATTGAAAGAACTGTTGGGCAAATGGCTTTTTCTTCTATACTCAATAGTTTATGCTGGATTCATTCTTATTAATGTTTTCAGCCCGAAATTTATGGGTATAGATGTTGGAAGTCTAAATGTGGCTATTGTTTACGGATTTGGATTAATCGCTCTGGCAATGTTTCTCGCACTTGTTTATAATAATGTAAGCACGCATGCGGAAGAAATTATGAATCCCGAAGACAAAAAAAAGGGAGGTAAGTAATCATGAATTATATACCTTCGCCATGGGCTGTAATAATATTTTTAATGTTCGTATTGGCAGTCTTAATAATATCCTATCGTTTTGCCCGTTCAACGAAGTCCGCTTCCGGTTACTTTGCTGCTGGCGGAAACATTCACTGGGCAGTAAACGGCATCGCTTTTGCCGGCGATTACTTGTCAGCGGCTTCGTTTCTAGGGATATGCGGTATGATTGCGGTTGCCGGATATGACGGTTTCCTTTATTCAATAGGATATCTTGCGGGGTGGATTGTAGCGTTATTCATTGTGGCAGAGCCAATGAAACGAATGGGCAAATATACATTTACCGATGCCCTCGATTCAAAATTTAATTCAAAGGGAATACAGCTTGTCGCCGCAATAAGCACCCTTCTTGTATCAATCTTCTATTTGATACCTCAGATGGTCGGTGCAGGCTCGCTTGTAACTCCGCTACTTGGGCTTCCGCATTGGGCAGGAGTTGTCATGGTCGGAATTATTGTGGTCTTAATTGTCGCGACTGCTGGTATGGCATCCACAACCTATGTTCAGTTCTTAAAAGGCGGCTTGCTGATAATTTTTTCTATTGTTCTTGTTGTTCTTGTTTTTGTACGCGGTATATCGACTGAACCTGACCATGGGGGAAGTGTTCCGTTCCACAAACCGGCGGTTATAAAAATACTGGATACAACCGAAGGCTCTATTGTATTGGAGGATGAATCCTATATATTGATTAAAGAGCTCAAGGTAAACAATATGCGTTTTATTAAATTAACCAAAGATAACATCTTGTCCCTTTGGAAAGTGAGTGCTAACAATACGATTCTGGAAGAAACGCTCTACATTGCAAAACTCGCCGACGGTACAACATCCTATAACGGCGGCAAAAAAGAGGATAACAGGTTTTACCAAATAGGTAATATGCTTGAAGTTGACGGAAAATCCGGCGGGTACAAGACTGAATCATTAAATTTTTCTTCATTTATTGAAAAGATTAAAAATGGTACGGTTATAAGATGGAGTAAACAGGCTATATCTGATGGAGGCGATACCTATACTGTTTACTATCAAAATCCGACTTCCGGAAAAGACGTATTGAGACCGGGCCTAAAGTTTAAGGTTGATGCCGACAAGGGGGCCAAAACTACTGATAGAATTAATTTCATATCACTCATGCTTGCGTTGTTTCTTGGAACAGCGGCTCTTCCACATATCCTCATCCGATATTACACGGTTCCAAGCCCGGCTGCGGCACGTAAATCGACTATTGTTGCTATCGGTGCCATAGGACTCTTTTACGTTCTTACTCTTTATATGGGACTTGGTGCCATGGTCAGCGGCGTTGTAGATATAACAAATGATAATATGTCCGCTCCACTGCTTGCAAAATCATTCGGCATAGGTATCTTCGCCATCATTTCTGCAATAGCCTTTGCCACAGTTCTTGGAACCGTGTCTGGTCTAATAGTCGCAGCATCGGGTGCGGTCGCACATGATTTGATGGACAGATTTCTGGGCATGAAGCTCGAGGACAGAAAAAAAGTATATGCTGGAAAAGTTGCCGCTATTGTCGTAGGAGGCATTGCGATTATTCTTGGAATTCTTTTTGAAGGAATGAATGTTTCATTTCTGGTCGGATGGGCTTTTGCAGTTGCTGCCTCCGCAAATCTTCCGGCAATAATTATGATTCTTTTCTGGAAGAAAACAACAGCAAAGGGGGTGATAGCGTCTGTCAGCGTTGGTCTTGTATCGGCTCTCGGATTGATTTTACTTTCTCAGGAGACATACGATGGCGTTTATAACCTCACTAATGTTACAGCCCCGATGCCAATCAGCAATCCTGCAATATTTTCTGTACCATTGAGTTTTATTGCACTTATAATTGTATCGCTATTGACACAGAAAAAAAATAAGGTAGAATCGACATCCTGAATAAGTGAAAATTTGACATGAACTCGCGGAAGATAAGGAGACTGTTTTTATATAAATGGTCTCCTTATCTTTATATCGATTTTGCAGGAGCAAAAATTGCAGTTATGACTTTAAAGGAGCATTGTGACCGTACAGAAAAAAAAATCGGTATTCGGGCTGAAGATATCCATAAATGGATAGATGGGTATTTTGATTTCGAGGGTTTTACCTATTTTCTTCAATTTGGGAAAACATCAGATTATAACCCCTATGACCATAGAAAACACCGCCACTGCAAGGAAGCTTTTGAAGCCGTACTATTAGAATTTTCTGAAAAATATTCGAAATCTCAAATTAAATCGGTTTTTGAATCACATCTAAGCGACGACTATGACGGATATATCCCTTTTAGAGAAGATTTTACAGATGGAAAATTTCATGAAAAGTACCATGAAGGTGATGAAATTTTTAAAAATGAGTCAATTTTGAGCGAATCTGAGCTTTCCGATTATTTCAAAGGCAAACCCTATTTTTACCACAAACAATTCAGAAATATTTATAAATCAAAATTTACTCTCCGAATAGCATTACCGGCAGCTCTTGCTATCATACTTTTTATTGCATCAGTATTCATTGTTTTAATTCCTCTTTTTCGCGATAATATGATGAAACAAAAAAAAGAAATGATCAAGGAGCTTGTCTCTTCTGCTTCAAGTATCATCTATTATTATATTAGTCTTGAGAAAACCGGTCAGATGACAAGGAGTATGGCTCAGCAAAAAGCGGTGCTTGAAATTGAGAAAATGCGCTAC
>CAYLTM010000013.1:2595-4907 GCA_964386495.1 uncultured Leptospirales bacterium | reverse complement strand
TTGGCTAAGAAGAATTACATTTCGGCTCAAAAGGGCGAAATTACGGATTCTATAGCTAAGGAAATTACTATTAATGAAATTGGATTGTTGAGATATGGAGATAAATTAAAGGATTATTTCTGGATAACCGATATGTATCCGAAAATGATAATGCATCCTTATCGACCGGAACTTGTCGGTAATGATTTAACCGATTACCGTGATGTGGAAGATAAAAGCGGGAAAAATCTTTTTGTGGATTTTGTGAACCTGGTAAAAAAATATGATGAAGGATATCTTGAATATAAATGGCAATGGATGGATGATAAAAACAAGCAAGCTCAAAAGCTATCATATGTTCATGGTATAAAGGACTGGGACTGGATTATCGGGACGGGTATTTATATAAATGATATTGATGATGAGCTCGACAAGCTTATTATCTCTCTTTTTGAAATTGAGGGAATTATTTCCATTATTATAATTATTATCCTTGTATATGTTGTAATTCAGAGTAAGTCAATTGAAAACAGGCGGCTTAATGCTGAAGCAGGACTGCGTGAAGCCAAAGACAGATACCGTGCACTTGTAGAAACATCCAATGAAGGGTACGCTCTTTACATCGGAGGATGTCTCATTTATTCAAATCCCACAATACAGCGTATGCTTGATTATAATGAAGAAGAAATTATTTCCATGAAACCATGGGATTTTCTTGATGTGAATCATTCTATCAATGCTTCATGTATCGAATATCTGAAAAGATTAAGCAATGAAAACCTTAAAGCCGCCGAATTTGAAGCAAAGTTAAAAACAAAAAGCGGGTCGACAACCGATGTTACAATTTCAATATCCCGTATTTTTTTCTCAGAGAAAAACGGGCATCTTTTAACTTTTAGAAGGCTATATTTATCTAGGATAACAGGACTCGATTCATACGATGAAATCAATGAACTTATGGCCTCAGCTCCGACATCTCTTCTTCTTGATATTGAAAAAAGCAGGACAACCGGACATATCATTCATTCATTGAATTATCTGCCGGTAATAATCCGAAAAATGATACAAAACGGAGCGAGACCGGATATATTAAGGAATACAATAGGAAAAATATACAATGCCGCAATAGAAAGAATAATCGCTTTATCGATAGAAGAAATTGGTGTGCCGCCTGTGCGTTTTTCTTTCCTTTCGCTAGGCAGCAACGCGAGAGAAGAGATGACTTTTTTCTCCGATCAAGATAATGCCCTTGTTTTCGACAATGTTCCGGAAGATCAGATTAAAAACGTCAGACAGTATTTTCTCAAGTTAGGTGAACTGGTTTGTTCAAAACTTAATCAGAGCGGATTCAACTATTGTCCGGGAGGGATAATGGCCGCAAATCCGCTGTGGTGTCTTTCAATTGCGGAATGGGAAAATAATTTTTCTATATGGATAATAAATGCCTCTCCGGATTCTATATTAAAGATAAATGTTTTTACCGATATGCGTTCATCCTTCGGTGAAACTGAATTATGCGACCATTTGAAAAATTATATTTTTCAATACGCTGAAAGCAATCCCGGATTTTTATATCTCTATTCTCAAAATTGCATATCGTACAAAATTCAATTGGATATATTCGGGCGAATAAAGGGCGACCTTAAGGACGGGGTCAGAATGATAAACCTGAAATATTTTTTAAAACCCCTCGAAGTATTCGGAAGAATATACTCAATAAAATACAAAATAACCGGTAATTCAACTCTCGAAAGGCTGCAGTATATGATGGATAAGGGATATCTTCATAAAGAAACATATAATGATTCGGTTTATGTTTTTGAATATCTCTGGAATCTGCGGTTTTATAATCAGATATCGTCGCATGCTAATTTGCGAACAGTGAACGATGAATTAGATCTTGATAAATTAACAGATATCGAAATCAAGAATCTCAACAATATCATATCCAAAATTTCGTTGATACAATCAAAAATTAGCTTTGAATTTTTAGGTCAACATATTACTTGATACAGCATTATGTTATTCTAACAGTATTCCATGAGTATGACCGGTCTCAATAGGTTTGACAGTATGAAATAGGTTTAATTTTCAGATCAACAATGTAGAATGTAATAATTTATATTTCCGTAATCACCATTCAACTTTTTTGGAAACAAAGATTTGAGTTTAAGAACAGGCAAGTTGTAGAACTATTAGATCCGAAATAACGTTTCTCATTCATGTAATCGTAAAAATAAAAAAATATTATTGTAAAAAAACAATCTAAAATAATGGTATCCGACAAAGGAGAAAATATATGCCAGAAAAATCAAAAAAAGCTGTAAAAACCG
>CAYLTM010000013.1:1881-2585 GCA_964386495.1 uncultured Leptospirales bacterium | reverse complement strand
GTGAAAGTCTTAGAATCGGAGAAAGCGGTGCAACCGGGAAAAGCTGCTAAGGGGGTACAGGAAAAAAAGGAATCAGTTGAAATGATTACTGTCGGCGATATAGATGTCTATATCGAAGGGAAAGGAAAAGAAACGATTGTCATGATTCACGGTTGGCCGGACACATATCGTCTATGGGAACCGCAAGTGAAATTGCTGAAAGATAATTTCAGATGTGTGAGATTTTCACTACCTGGTTATGAAATCAGCAAACCAAGAAAACTCTACACTTTTCAAGAAGAATTTGATACTATTAAACAAATTATCGACACAGTTAGTCCAAAACAGAAAGTAATCCTTATGACGCATGATTGGGGATGCGTTTTCGGATACCAGTATTATATGCAGAACAAAGACCGCGTTTCCAAAATTATTGGTATGGATATCGGGGATGCCGGTTCAAAAAACATGAAGTTGCCGTTCAAAATGATTATGTTCGCTATAAGTTATCAGCTATTTCTTGCCAGTGCATGGCTTATCGGCGGAAAAACCGGAGATAAAATGACAAAATGGTTGTCAAAAAAATTCAAAATCCGTGCGGACATAAATCTTATTCATTCAGGAATGAATTATCCGTATTTTTTCAAATGGAAAAGCACATTTTTACGAAAACCAACAGGAGCTGTGCCATTCGAACCTGAGTGTCCGATGCTTTTCATGTTTGG
>CAYLTM010000013.1:0-1871 GCA_964386495.1 uncultured Leptospirales bacterium | reverse complement strand
AAAACAAACCGACAATGTTTCATTCACAGAATTTTGTTGATGCTATCAATGGTAGAAAGGGCAGCAACGCAATCGGCTTCGAAGCTGGTCACTGGTTGATGCTTGATAAGCCGGCTGAAGTAAATAAAGAAATCAGCAAATGGCTTGGAGTTAATGGAAAATAAATTTAATCGCACATAAGTAATTGATTATGAAAATAAATTACTACAGCGAAATTTCAAGAAATAATGTTCTTTACGTTGCATCAGCGATACAACGTAAAGAATAATTCAAAAATAGAAATCTCTACAAAATCAGCTTAACGCGGATATTAAAAAATTCAAAATAAATAATATTGTAACAACATACATTAGCGGATGTACTCTTTTTGCGTTTCTGCTGAACAGCATCGCTATAACATGCATAATAAAACCGATAGCAACGCCATTAGAAATACTATATGTAAAAGGCATTATTACCGCTGTAAAAAAAGCTGGAGCCGCTTCAGAAAACTCATCCCATTTAATTTTTGACAAACCGGACATCATCAATATTCCAACAACAACTAAAGCCGGTGCTGTTGCCGCTCCTGGAACTATCATTGCTATCGGAGCAAAAAATAGACATAGAATAAATAATAACCCCGTAACAACTGATGTAAGACCTGTACGACCTCCGGCACTTATACCAGCCGCGCTTTCAACATATGTGGTCACATTGCTTGTTCCAAGAAGAGCCCCTATCGATGTCGCTGTAGCGTCTGCGATTAATGCTTTCTCAAGTTTAGAAGAAATCCCTTTGCCATCGTGAAGAGAGTTTTCATCCTTGGCATCGAATATACCTGACTTTCTTCCGGTTCCAAGGAAAGTTCCTATTGTGTCAAAGGTGTCAGACAAGCTGAATGAAAGAATAATTGCAAGCATACCAAGTATATTTTCCGGTTTAGAAAAAAGTCCTACAATATCCAATTTGAATAAAGTCGGAGAAATTGAAGGGGGGATGAAATCCTTTCCTGATATTGCGGGAATCTGTGTAACTCCAAGAAAGATTCCAAAAATAGTTGTCAGAATTATTCCAAGAAGAATACCTCCATTAACACGCAATAGAATCAGAATTATTGTAACTAATATTCCGAATAGCGTGACAATGGATACAGGATCTTTAAAATTTACAATAGTCGGTATAACATCTTTTGAGATGATTTCTATTATTTTACCGTCAGCTGCTACATTTGAAAAAATGATATTATATCCTTCTGTAATAAAATTTAAGATATGCCCATTTTTCAAACCTATATAAGCGATGAATAATCCTATACCGCCGCTGATAGCATATTGTAAAGATTCTGGAATCGCAAGTATCAGCATTTTGCGAATCTTTGTTACAGTGATGATTATATTTACCAGACCGCAGATAAATACGATCGCGAGAGCCTGCTGCCATGGAATACCAAGCGCGAGAACTACAGTAAATGTAAAAAACGCATTCAGACCCATCCCAGGTGCCTGCGCGAAAGGAACATTAGCATAAAGACCCATTATCAGTGTTCCAATTACGGCTGACACAATTGTTGCAACAAAGACGGCTCCCTTGTCCATACCAGTCAGCGATAATATTGCTGGATTTACAAAAATAATATACGACATTGTTATAAATGTCGTAAACCCCGCCATTACCTCTGTTTTTACAGTTGTCCCATTTTCGGACAATTTAAAATACCTGTTGATAAATTTTACCATAAAGCAAACCTCATTAATTTTATATTACTCTGCGATATTTTTTTTTATCAGCTTCTGTCAAGCGAAAACCTTCAAATTTTCAAGGTGTCAGAGACCTTTAAAAACAAAGAGCTCTGACACCTTGAAATAAATGGTGTCAGAGCTCTTTCGTAA
>CAYLTM010000012.1:40387-42652 GCA_964386495.1 uncultured Leptospirales bacterium | reverse complement strand
AAAGATGATTGAAGAAGGTTTTGAAATTAAAATGATTTCAAAAATTACCGACTTGTCTGTTGATAAAATTGAAAAGTTGTTTCATCAATACCAAGCCAGCCCGTAACCAGCCGAAGGCTGGCGGGATGGATATAGTATGCCGGTACTCCGGCTGACGTAGACTAAGATTTGACTATTAACAGCAATGTATTTACGCGGATGCGCCGATTATGGAACCGTCGGATTTAAAAACTTTATAATTCATATACGCTGCTTACAAAGAATATTAATTTCACGACATAGACCGACGGTTCCCTGAACTACATTAGTAACAACCCTTTGTCTCCTATTGCTTATAATGCGAATACTCAATAAATTATTAAATTTTCTTATTGACGGAATTTACTATCATACTTCTTAATATACTCATGAGAAATTTAATTTTTATTTTAATAATATTGTTTGGCGTTTTATCAGCATTTGCGGAAGCCGAATTGGGCTTCGAAGGCGGTGCAGCCTATCCTTCGAAAGAGGCTTTTCGTACAGGTTATTTTGGCGGAATTTATGCCGGCGGGATTACAGAAAACTCCTTTATAGGGGGGGATTTTAATTATCAGTCCGCTCCGGCATCTGATCGTGTGAATACCGTTTTCGGTAAAATTTCGCATCCAAGTGAAGTTAACGCTTTTTCCGCAGGTTTCAAATATAGATACTTGCCGGATACTAAGTTTATTTTTCAGCCATTTTTAGGTTTAGGCTTGGGATTTTCCCGAATGTGGGAGAACCATAAAGTTCTGAACGACTATAAAGAATTGTCGGATGGCTCTAATCTCTTTATTAAACCTTCAGTCGGCATTTATTACTTTATCAGTGACTCTATTTCGTTAACTGCTGAGCTTAGGTATGATCATTACTTTTTTAATTTTGATAAACAGGATTACAGCAACAGCGGTTTAACTGGTATTATCCCCGAAAACAATCCTGATAATCCAGGATATGTTACATTTGTTTTCGGTCTTGCACTGAGAATTTAGGGGGGCTGTATGAAATATTCTGCAAAATTTTTAATTCTATTTATAACTATACTTTTTCTTATACCTAGTTGCGATGAAGAATCGGAGATTCCTCTTTTTAAAAACGCGGAAATGATCGATATTAAATCTCCAGAGGATGAACAGGACGATTTAAACGGTGAAATCACCTTCAAATATTCTCAAAAAGATGACGCTAAATACACGGTTTTAGCTATATTTAAAGAACCTATAGAGGTTGATTCTAATAACGTGATAGCTAACTGGGAATCCTGCGTCTGCGGTACCAGAACTAAGGTCGATAACTTCACACCTGGTACAGCACTGCTGTCGCTCATGAAAAGTTTCAATAACGAAACCGGCGACTTCACAGACATCTCCCCTACCCTGAACGACGGGACTTATTACTGGGCGGTTTGGGCTCTTGATGAATACGGCAATCTTTGTTTCAGCAGTAAACAATTTTCTTTCACATATGCCAGAGGCAGTTTAATTATTACTTACTGATTATTCCTTGTACTGTAACGCACCAAGTTCTAATTGATAGGTATATAACAGTTTCCGGATAATACCTTTGTCACTGAATTTACGGATTCAGTACCTATTTTTAGACTCGTGATACTTTCTATCTTCCACTTATAATACTCATACTCTTTCTGATCTTTATATACAATTACCTGTACCCATTTTTTCCCGGCAGCCTTCAGATTATTTATTGATCCCGATTCTCCTTCAGAAACTGCCGCTTGAAAATATGATGATACCGCCCCTTTATAAACAGATATCAGCTCGGGTCCCCCGCCGGGATATATCCCGAGTGAAATATTCGCGGGATCTTTATAGTACCCGGATTCTCTGACCATTTTCATTGACCAGTCAGCCGTATTCACTGTTTTGTTGTTTTTTGATACTTCGTTAATCGGCAAACCATTCAGATCGACAACTCCCTTAACTGTTAGATTCAAATCCTCCCAATGAAAAGCAGAATTGGTGGTGTTCAATCCGTCAGATTCCCAATATAAATGGACAGTTGCAACGGGTAATTCTTCCCTGCCGGTATCATCGCGGCGACAGACAACATTTACGATTACCGATCGTCCAACTGTTGAGTTGTTCGTGTATAATAGAATCACCATATAATTATTACCGGTTTCAAGAGTTACAACAGTTGTCTCAATTTTCCTGTCAACAATCGACAATCGCTGAATTGATTTATTATGTACCAGCATAGCCGATGTATAAGCGGATACATAAT
>CAYLTM010000012.1:35948-40377 GCA_964386495.1 uncultured Leptospirales bacterium | reverse complement strand
ATCCGGATAATGCTACAACTGAATTATCCGCGTTCCCTGTAGGAACTGTTCCTTCACCTGTTGACTTAACAATGATATCAGCATCAGTTGCCCCGGCAGAGGATGTCACCTGATTATATTTTACAACCTGATATGGTATATCAACAACAGTAGTCCTCTGAATAATATCAGCTATGCTGTCGCCGAAAACTGTTTTTAAAGATATATCTGAAAATGTCGAAAGATCGCTTGTATCATCATTGGAAATATTATCATCATCCGATGAATTATCTTTACTGTTGTCCGTATCAGAAATTTCGCAGGCGATGGGCGCTAAAAAAGAAATTATAATCACAAATAGAATAATAAAAATATTCTTCATAAAACCTCTGCTACTTAACAAGCTTTTCTTTTATCGTCCATAAATTGTATGTCGGTCCCAACACTATACTATATTTTTTACTGTCAGAAAATTTCACCTTTGAATATACTGGTAAGGTATGTGTGCCAAAATCAGCGATTTGATATATAGTTTCTTCGAATACACCATCGCCGTTATCATCATACTTTATCAGCAATGATGCAGTGTTGTCTATTTTTGACGGTTTTGATGATAGCTTTAGAGAATCATTTCCCTTTTTTAAATTCGATATATCGTGATCTTTCCCGCCGATTCTAAGGTATACAATAAATTTTGAACTATCAACTACGGATCCAGTAAATCTATTTGTCCAGTATTCCCTTAACGACAAGGCATTTTTGTTAACAACATAGACACTGCCCTTCTTATTGCTTACTGGCGTGGAGTCACAAGCGATAACAGTCAAAACAACGAATAATAAATAAATATAGTTTTTCATACCATCCCGCTTTTATCTTTTCAAGATTACGCTATTTATTATATTTCAATAAATTATTGTCAAGCAATTTTAAGTGAGTACTCCTTGTACATCAATTGAAATATTTTGCGTGTTTCGTGTTTAATATTTCATTGAGATTTTTATTTCAAGTTATTCAAATATATCCCGACTATACGGTTCATATCGCTTTCACCATCATAGAACAATGTCAGTACCGGCTTTGTAATTTCGGGAATATTCGACATAATCGATGCCGTAATATTTCCGGGCATGCAACCAAAAGGCGCACAGTTAACTACTATTTCAGCACCCTGCTCAAAAAATTCTATGGTTCGACCGACAGTCAATATCGCCTCTCCTTCAAAAATTAGCGGCAGATGTTTTTTACCGGCATCTATTACCTTTTCAACCGGAGGCTCCATTCTGCCTGGAAGATATTTTTCAGCTTTTTTTTCATATTTGTGAAGTATGTTGAAAATAATCCTTGTCTGCAGGTCTATCCATTTCCTTTGAAAAATGTTCTTACCATAAAGTTTTGCAAAATATTTTTCCATCCATGATGTATATATGAACCATTCAGAGCTAGGCGAAAGCCATGCTTCTCCGCCGTTATTCTCAATATACCGCACAAGGTTGTCATTACAGAATTTATTATTTCGCACATAAATTTCGCCGACTATTCCAACTAATGGTCTTTTTTCATTTTTTACAGAAACCTTGTCGATTGCCGCAAGTCCTTCAATCAAAGTGTTGAGAGGCTTGATTTTATTTTCTAGATCTGATTCCATTTGTTTCAATATCAATTCAGTAATTCCATCAACTGTCCCTTTATCAACTTCATATGGACGTTTTCTGCAAACCGCTTTCAATAGAAGATCCCCTGCAATTATTGATTCCCATATGAACATTCTTAAATCGTTCGGCATTCCAAGATAAGAATTCGTTGATGTAGGTGAAAATATTTCTATATCACCAAGACCATTCGCGTCGAGAATATTTCTGTGAAGCACCATGTACTGTCCAAACCTGCAAGGTCCGTCAGCTGTCGGCATAAGCAAGGCGTGTTTTTTAGGATCAGCGTTTATCTCCTTCATCTTTTTTATAAAAGCACCTATCGTTGTCGATGCTGGAAGACATTCACTTCCACGGACATTCTGCTTGCCTATTTCATAGGACGCTATATTTTCGTCATCAATAGCTTCAGCGTTATATCCCCAACCACGGAAACATGCGGCCATCAACCTGCCTGACCATTCGTGCATTGCCGGTACCCATAACTTTCTTTCTTTATATTTCCATACGGAAAAATATCTTTCATCAATATGTTTTGGAGACTGGTTTCTTTTGTTTTTATCAAAAACGACATCAAGAAACGCTTCGATTCTTGTAATATATCCGGTGTCTGAACCATGTTCATCTAGTTCAATAATCAAATACGGCTTGCCCTGCATAATATTTTCAAAACGTGTTAGAATAAATGAATCAGGTCCGCATCCGAAGTTTGTAAAATATACCGGAAATATATTTTTAAGATGTTTAATCTTTTCTGAAGCGTAGAGAATCTTTTCACCATAATTCCAATACACATGCAGAAGTTCAGAATCATTATCTTCTGGATCAAGAAGACACTCGAAAGGAAATACAATAAGTTTATCGTTTTCAGCAATATGCTCCGGTAAATTCAGGTTGATTATTTTATCATAAAGATTATATGGCCGGCCGATAATCACCACACCTGTCTTGTTTTCATCTTCAATTTTTTTTAGGATTTTTTTACCAAGCTCATAACGTTCTTTGTAAAAACGTTGAAGTTCTTTACCCGCTGCAGAATAAGCTTTGTTGATGCTGTCTTTTGAAAGTCCATATTCACTCAATGACTCATAAAGACTTTCCACCATCTGTTCATTAGTAAAACGGAAATCTATTGAAGGCGTTATTACCGGCTTTCCTCCGGCGAGTTCATTTTTAATAATGGATGGATAGGATATCACGTATGGACAAAATATCCTGGGTTTATCATTTTTCTGTTTTTTCTCGCTGATAACAGTCGGGTAGAATACCGCGTCTATATCAGAATTTTTCACAAGATTATACGACTGAGCCAGGGCGACTTTTACAGGAAAGCAGAAATCAGCTCTGGCTACTGTTACTCCAAGATCCTTATCTGCCGCTGTACTATCCTCCGAAATAATTACATTAAAGCCAAGCTGTTTAAAGAACTCTGCCCACATCGGCATGTATGTAAACATTGACAGACATTTAGGAATTCCTATCGTTTTAGCTTTTTTTAGAATTTCAGTGTTTACATTTTTTTTCATAATTTTATCTATGGAATGAAAATAGTCCATCGATTTGAATTTTCTTTTTTCTTCGAGAGAATCCTTTCCGCACATGAAGCCCCACATTTCCTGTGAACCATCCGAAAATTCCGCGATAGAAACTTTACACTTGTTTATGCATTTCTGACATACGGTATATTCGAGTTTTATCGCTTTTTCAAAAATCGACATACCCCTGAATTTTGCGTGATCCCGCACCGCGTCGAGTGATATTATCGCGGCTCCGTATGCTCCCATAACATGGCAGTACGGTGACACAACAATTTCCTTACCGGTAATCTGTTCGAAAGCCGCGACCAGTCCCTTGTTTCTCGCGGTCGCTCCCTGAAAAAAGATTTTATCACCGGTAATCGGTCTCGACCCTACAACACGGTTTAAGTAATTTTTTACTATTGAGCGCATAACGCCAGCAAGAGCTTCTTCTCTGGAGTAACCGTCACGAAGAAGTTTATTAATATCCTGTTCCATAAATACTGTACATCTGTCGGATGTATGAGGTGTAGACAATCCTATTGTACGGTCGCCGATTTCTCTTACATGAAAGCCCAGACGTGCAGCCTGTTCCTCAATAAATGATCCAGTGCCAGCCGCACAAACATAGTTCATATTGGAATCTACAACGCTGCCGTCCTTTGCACGGATATATTTGGAATCCTGACCGCCTATCTCGAAAATAGTTTCAATCGTATTATCAAAATGTGACGCACCTTTAAAATGTGCTGTAATCTCGTTAACTATTATATCTGCTCCGATAATTTTGCCGATGAGTTTTCTGCCAGACCCGGTTGTCCCTGCCGATACCACTGAAAAGTTTTTCCCCGAAAATATCTTTGATATCTCACTGAATAATTCAGCGGTTGCATGAATAGGGTTTCCAGCCGTTTTGCGATAGATGTCGAGTAAAACATTTTTACTTTTTGTTTCGATTACTACAGCTTTTGTTGAAGTTGATCCTATATCAATTCCGATTGATACGGCACTATCGTCAGGTATTTCGCAATGTATCCGCACTTCACTGCCATTGTTATTATACTCCCTCATAGGATTACTACTGTACAGATTGGATTTATTTATTTGAAGAACAAAATGAACATCAGAGTTATGTGTCGGCAAAGATACAGCATCACTATTTCTTTCGAATGAAATATTATACGCCGCACAGCCAATTGATGCGGGGAATTCACAGTTATCGGGAAAACATGCGTTTTCGATTTGGGTTTCTACCCACTTGCGTATTATATTATTCTTAAA
>CAYLTM010000012.1:35450-35938 GCA_964386495.1 uncultured Leptospirales bacterium | reverse complement strand
CTGTGAAGCATGGTTACAACTACACCTCTGCAAAGACCATTCCACATTTCTTCTATAGAATAGCCCTCCTGCTGACGGTGGATCAAATCCGACTTCGCGAATACCGCGCACCTTGTCGCGATATGCGGCGGAGTTTGAACAAACCCGATATCCTTTAATGAATCGTAAGTAATCCCCATACGGTTCATCTGCTCATCTAAAAATGATCCTGTACCAGCCGCGCATAAAGTATTTTCACGATATAATTTAAAATCATAATTACTGTCTAATTGAATATATTTTATCGATTGAGCCCCGATATTTACAATATGCCTTGATTCGATTTTTTTTTCTTTAATGAATTGTACAATCGCGGTTGTCTCGTCAATTATATATGATTTCGGATGTTTGTTTTTCAACAGACCGGCGTAATGACCGCAAATTATAAGATTATCATTTTCTGAAATTTTCCTATCCGATATTAGAGTTCCGATAATATTTTCGGGATT
>CAYLTM010000012.1:25558-35440 GCA_964386495.1 uncultured Leptospirales bacterium | reverse complement strand
CCTTATCAGATGTCGATATTTTTATAAATTTACTACCCGCGTCAATCCCGAAAATCATTATTACCTCGTCTAGTTGCGTCATTAATTCCATTACTAAAACATTATTCACTACTTTATCCAAAAAGCAATGTTTGCTGTTTTTTTGCCACAATTTATTTTTATTGAAAATGGAAAATCAGAAAGCCCCTCAAGAGTTTTGGCAATTAACTTTATCCATAGTACATTTTATGATGATTATACTGATAATTAAATCGTCTGCTGATCAAATTGTGTATCCGAAAGTACTCTGACACCTTAAAAAAGGTGTCAGAGTACTTTCGGGCACTTTGTCAGTAATTAACGTTTATCAGTCAAGGGGTGCTGAACAACCGTGCCAAAAAGTCTATGCGGATTAATAGCTATATCGTTTTTACGAATTTCAAAATGTAAATGTGGTCCTGTTGACAACCCTGAATTTCCGCTCAAGGCTACAGTTTGACCAGCATCAACAATATCACCTTTTTTTACTTTGTAGCCGCTTAAGTGGGCATAATATGTCCTATATCCGTCTGAATGCTGTAACACAACCAGATTACCGTAAGAACCTGATTTTCCAGTAAAAATGACTTCTCCCTTTTTCGCGGCTTTTACAGGTGTACCGACAGAACATTCATAATCCAATCCATTGTGAAACAATATCTTATTATAAATCGGATGTTTCCTGTATCCAAAATTTGAAGTTAATCGCATTGATTGAACAGGTTTAATAAAATCACTTCTCATAAAGCTGCTTCGCTGATTTCTGGACAATTCAGCACACGGAATAAATAAATATTGCTTATTCATGGAAGTGATTTTATTCGCTTTAATTATGTATTCCGCTGGAATTTTATATTTGTCAGAAATTGTCTCTAGAGTGTCGTCTTTAGAAAGTTTATGCAGAACACCGCGCATATTCGGCAAAAAAATAGTTTTTCCCGGAATTAGATCATTTGGAGAGCTGAAACCATTTATTGTCGAAAGTGTATCAATATTAAGCGATGTTTGCGATAGAATTTTCCAGAAGTTGTCGCCCTTTTTGACTTTATATTTGTAAAACTTCAATTCCGGCAGATTCTCTGAATCCTTTTTAGTTTTTACAACAATAATGGATGTACGTATATCCTTGCGGTATTCGCGGATTTGCTTTCCAAGCGGATTCAGATCCTTTAAATACTGATATCCCGGTACAGCAGTTGTTTCCGAATTCTTAACCGCAATCAATAGCAATATTATTGTTGCAATTTTTATGTGTCGTTTAATATTTTGCATTATATGTGACATAATTGTTTTCTTTATTTTCGGTAAAATCCCAGAAAATATTAACATTATTTGAAATGAATTATATTTTCAAAATACTGGATAGTCCATTGAAAATTATTTTTCCGTTGAATATGTCTAGTTTTGGATTTTATTTATATTAACCAGGATAATTTATGAAATTAAGATTTTCACTAATTTGCACTGTAATGATTATTATAGTCGGTCATGTTTCTGCCGCGGATTATTCCTACAAAATAGCAGTCCTCGGAACGAAATCCAGCGAAATTAATGACCTAGAAGACCGCTTTCTGCGGGAAAAGCTGATGCGCCTTTTTATTGGCGGAGGAATAACATCCGTACCAGTCACTAAAATTGATTCATTGATTTTCGAAAATGGTTATAATCTGCAAAACCTGAACGAGAAACAGATTGCAGATATTTCAAGTATTACAAACGCACAATATATATTGACTGGTGAATTTTCGCGCGTCGGCAATAAATCTTTTTATACAATTATATTATATCATTCATCGGAAGCGGTATTTTCCAAAAAAATGATCACTGCCGATAATTATAAAAGTTTTAATTATGATTATGATAAATTAGCAGTTCAGATACAGAATGAAGTTCTCTCAATAATAAACGAAAAATAATTTCAATGAGGTAATCATGCAGCAATATATCGATAAAATTAATGTTCTATTTGAATCATTCCCATATATTAAGGAATTTTATGGAAAAACAATCGTGATTAAATACGGCGGAAATGCCATGATTGATGAAAACCTTAAAAAGGCTTTCGCCATGGATATGGTTCTTTTAAAATATGTCGGAATAAGACCAATTGTTGTTCACGGCGGCGGTCCCCAGATAAATGATCTTCTGGCTAAACTGGATATAAAAACTGAATTTGTAAACGGCAGAAGAAAAACTGATTCAGAAACCATGAAGTATGTTGAGATGGTTCTCGTCGGACAAACAAATAAAGAAATCGTAAATAACATTAATATTTCCGGTGGAAAGGCTATCGGACTATCCGGTAAAGACGGGCAGCTCCTTATCGCGGAAAAATTGTACTACGAGGAAAATGGCGTAAAAACTGATATTGGTTTTGTAGGAAATATAACAAAAGTAAACACCAATGTTCTCGAAATTCTCGAAAAGGATAATTACATACCTGTCATCGCCCCTATCGGGGTCGACCATGAAGGGAACACCTATAACATAAATGCGGATACCGTTGCAGGAAAGGTCGCTGAAGCACTAAAAGCAGAAAAACTTATACTGCTGACAGATGTAGAAGGAATCAAAATAAATAATAGTCTCGTCCCGACTATGAACTGTTCCGAAGCAGTGAAACATATAGTCAGCAGGGGAATTTCAGGCGGCATGATCCCGAAAGCTGAATGCTGTATCGATGCTATTCAAGGAGGGGTCGGCAAAACACATATCGTTGACGGTAGAGTCGAGCACGCTGTTCTGCTTGAAATATTTACCGATGCCGGTATCGGCACGGAAATCGTCAGCGGGTAATCTAAAGCCCCTGCCTGCGGAGATAGTCATTCAGTTCGTTGATGAGTATATTCTCATCATAATTACGGAATGTCTCGTAAAGATCTCCGCGGTCGTATCCGTGTTCGATAAATATTCGTTCAATATCCTTTCTAGTTTTTACTGACTCGTCATCCAATAAAAATTTTAAAATCTGTCTGGTTTCAGAGGACAATCTGAAATTTATGACAGAGTCCACTAAAAAATCAATAAGCTTTTTCTGTTTTATCGGTGATGAATAACTATAATAAAATTTTAACAGCATATCAAAGGTCTTAATTTCATCTATATTCAATTCATCAATATTCTTTTTTGTCAAACCGGCTTTTTTCAGTTCACCAATGAAGTTATCGAGCAATTTACGCGATTCCTGAGAGGAGAATTCGACCCAGAGATCGTTTAATCGCCGCAGCTCCTCATTCGTAGGGTTGATTACATAATTACGAATTGATTCGCTTTGTGCTATAATAAAATCATTAAGAAGATATTCCTGATCTTTCGTAATACGGAATAATCCATAAACGTTCTCTATCGCGAAATATACTTTTTCCATGTCGTCAATCCCTTTAAAGGGATTATCATCTTCCAGTTTTTCATGAGTTACCACAAATTGAATAAAGGCTTTCAGCAGCGTCGGAAAAAATTTTTTCTCGCGCATTTCGATGTACAGCAGAAATAATGTGAAGGCTTTATTATAATGTGTTTTCCTGTAATCTCTTTTTGAATCCATTAAAGCGTCATACATATCGCATAACGAGAGTGCGTTTGTAACAAGATCAAGAGGTGAATCTTCCAGCAATTCAGGCTTAATCTTTCTGCCCATAATTTTTGAAAAAGATTTTAAATCATCCGCGGTGTGGTATGAATCGTAGATACCATCATGGTGACGAAAAACGATATACAAAAGATCTCTGTTCAGCGAATGTATAAAAGGCTTGCGGGACATTTCAGCAAAGTAATCATCAACATCGTTAAAAGCGGAAAGATCGGATGAAAACATTTTAAAAATCCATCGTTGTGCTTGTGTTCCCAGATTTTTCTGATTATAGCCTGAAACCGTTTCGATAGGTCCCTCACTGTTCGCGAAAAATTCAATATCCTGTCCGCCAAGCAATGCGGTAACAGAATGCCATGGATGCCTTTTAACCTGTGAAAATTCAAAATCAGAAAGTTTACCGTCCTTGTATAGAACTCCATGCATAACCAGTAATTTTCCAATATCATGAACCAGTGAACCCATTAAACAGTTTTTCAGCGACCATGAAGTTAACGATATTATTTTTTTTTCTATAAGATATAATAGGAATTTACCATATACCTTCGTTGTGCGTATGACATGCTCAAAAGTTCTTTGATGCAGATCCCTATGAGTACACATCTGCATACCGAATAAAGCGTCAAAAAACTGCATACCGATTTCATAATTAATTTTATTGCCGATAGATTTCTTAACAGCTTTAAATAATATTTCTCTGGAAAATGGGCTTGTGAAACATTCTGAAAGTTTAAGATCAAGCTGTTTTTGCTGATCAATCTCATTATTTGAAAAAGCAATAATTTCAACATCATTATTTTCTATTCGTATTTTTTCAAGAATTTCGAGATTCTCTTCATTAGAGTCAGTAGTAATATCAGCAATTATTAAATCAAATTTATTGTAAATTAATTGGCTAAAGGAATTATAATTTGAGGTGCTGAAAATATATTCAAAACCTATCCGTTTTAAATCCGATACCAGTTCTTTCAGTATTGAATCGTCTCTAAAATAAATAAGGATTTTGGAATCAAAAAAAGAATCCAGTTCTGAAAGTTTTGCGTTGCTCATTAATAACCTATTAAGAAAATAATTAGTTGATTAATTTATATACAGTACTATTATTAGTCAATAAAAAAAGCGTCAGGTTATTATGGAACAGACATTAATGATGAAATCCGTATTTATATTTATGATCATTTGGGGTATCTCTGTCATATTTCTCTGGTTTCGTCCAAAAATAGAATTTATTTGGAAGATTATTACATTTTTAATTTTTGCATTTTATGCATGGTTTTTCTCAGAAGAAATAACAAAGGGTCTTATTGAATTTAAAGCCGATTGGTTTTCATCAATAATGATATTTTTAAAGGAGATAATTTTTGTAATTTTTTATCTTCTATTTATTATTTGGCCAATATTTCTGATAATTATTTTTTACAAAGCTGATGATTTCGGCGCCGAAAGAATGCTGAAATTTATATGTATTTTTACAGTAATTCTCTGGATAATTATTGTAAGTTATGTATTTTATCAGAAAGGTATTGATGAATTTCTGTTCCAAAAGTTTAAGACTGTTATACCATTTGTGAAGTAGGCAATAATGTTAAATGAAAATGAAGAAAAAGAATTAGAACGTATAATCGCGGCAACACGAGGTCTGACAGGTATGGTGAAAAACAGCGAACTTTATAAAAAGTACTTCCTGCTGCTCTCTGCTGTAAAAATGGATGCTTCTATGAAATACGATCTAAATGAATTTAAAAAAATATCATCACTAATTGCAGAAAAAATTAAACATAAAACAGAAACTTCACAAAAAGAAGCTGAGGATTTCAAGAATATTACCGAAAAAATATCTTCAAATAAACTTATACTGGAATATCTCTCTGTTGAGAAAGATTATCTCCAATTGCAGTATGATCTGCAATCGGAAATAATCAAAATATTTCAATCTTAAGCAAGTTTGCCGATTGCTTCTTTTATACGTTTCACACCTTCGATAATATTTTCATCGGATGTCGCGAAAGACAAGCGTATATATTCCGGCGAACCAAATGCCACACCCGGAACAACGGCAACCGTCGCATACTTAAGTAGATATGATGTTACTTGTGATGAAATATCATGGTTAGGATATTCTTCAGCAATTTTGCTATAACCCGGCAGCTTAGCAATCCCCGCAACCTTTGGAAAAGCGTAGAAAGCACCGTCTGGAAATAAAGTCTTGATACCAGGAACCTCATTAAGACCATTTACGATTATTTTTCTTCTTCTCGCAAATGCTGAAACCATTTCACCAATAACTTCCTGATCGCCATCGAGAGCTTCAACAGATGCCCATTGGGATATAGATGTAGGGTTTGATGTTGACTGACTCTGAAGAATATCAACCTGTTCAATGATTGAAGCATCACCAGCCATATAACCGATACGCCAGCCGGTCATCGAATATGCTTTGGAAACACCATTCAGTACAATTGTCCGTTTTTTTAAATCAGGCGACAACATCGCCGGATTAATAAAACTGCGGTTATCATAAAGAATTGACTCGTAAATATCATCGGTTATTATAATGATTTCTTTGTTATCTATAACATTCATCAATGCGATTAATTCATTTTTGTCATATACTGCTCCAGTTGGATTCGACGGCGAATTTACTAATATCGCACGAGTTCTTGGTGTAATAGCTTTCTTCAACTGTTCCGGCGTAATTTTAAAATTTGTCTCATCAGTAGTTTCCAATATTACTGGAATGCCGTCCGCGAGTGATACCATTGGCGGATATGATACCCAATATGGTGCTGGAATAATTACTTCATCCCCTTTGTTTAGCAATACCTGCATTAAATTATAAAAAGAGTGTTTACCTCCGCAATTTGCAATTACTTCAGATGGTGAATAATCCAGATTGTTCTCTCTTTTAAATTTGCCTACTATAGCTTTTTTAAGCTGCGGTATACCACCAACAGGAGTGTATTTAGTCATGCCAGACTCAATAGCACGAATTGCCGCTTCCTTAATATTCTTTGGTGTGTCAAAATCCGGCTCACCAGAACCAAAACCTATTACATCAATGCCCTTAGCCTTTAAAGAGTTTGCTAGGGCAGTTATTGCTAAAGTTGGAGAAGGTTCCACCTTCATAATCCTTTCAGAAAACTTCATGTTATTTCCTCACTGTTTATTATTTTATATCTTGTTTAGCTTTTGAAGCTGTATTTTAAAGAACTTTTCTAAGTTAACTCTATCAAATTTGGACAATTCGGGAAAATCGCCACAAGATTATTGAACCTGACAAACCAACGAAACATCATTTATTTAACTGCCTTCTGTCAATAATTTATTTCAAATAATAAAAAAAAAGAAATTAATTGTTGACGACAACAATTATTTATTGTATTATTCAAATATTGCAATATTCAATTATATAGCTATTTATACATTTGGATAATATAAAGGAGAAAAATTATGGAAAACTTGAATTTACTAACTTTTAAGGAAAAGATTTTCGATTTTGAGAAAGATTCTGATTGGGTGTTTAAAGGAACTAAACCGGCAATTGTTGATTTTTATGCTGATTGGTGTGGACCATGTAAAATGCTCGCCCCTGTACTAGCAGAAATATCAAAGGAATATGAAGGGATAATTGATGTTTATAAAATTGACACAGAAAAGGAACAGGAGCTTTCCAGTGTTTTCGGGATATCAAGCATACCATCAATATTGTTTATCCCATTAAAGGAAAAACCTCAAATGCTGTCAGGTGCATTACCGAGAGACGGATTAAAAGAGGTTATCGCGAGGTTATTTAATTTATAACGTAACTATTACATAATGAACATGAATATTCATAACAGCCATGTTCATTATGTAATTATGCTCCTTTTTTTATAAATAATTTAAACATAATACAAAAATCATTAAAACCGCTAACATTAGATAACAACATATGTGATAATAATTAACCTATATTGTTAATCAAATATAATATAATAGTGTTAATCCATTAAGATTATTCGCTAAATATTAAAATTTTATATCTCATATCATTGACATTAACATATAATGAAATATGTTAAAGATAATAGGAGAAATATTATGTTATGGGATGTAGGTGATTTACGTCTAGAAAAAAAAGAAAAGAAATCGGATCTACCGACAGTCATCGCAAATATGTTTATCAAACAGATTTCGAATGGGCATATAAAGTCCGGTGATTATCTACCTTCGGAACTGGAACTAACACGCAAACTTGGAATCAGCCGCATATCTCTTAGAGAAGCATTAAAATATCTTGAAGCAAAAGGTTATATCGTCACCATCCAAAAGTCAAAAAAAATGGTAAAATCGACAACTGATGAATTTATCTTCCCGTTGATTGATTTAATTAACAATTCCGAAAATTTTCCAGGATGCCTAAGAGACTTAATATCAATTAAAAAATTCGTTGATGGAGAATGTGCTGTTTTATCGTCATCGGCAATAAATAAAGAAACAATAGCACAGCTACGCAGGATTATTAACAATATGGCGGGATATTGTCTGAAGCCGCAATTCAGCAATTCAGAAATAACGAAGCTATATTATGATTTTTTGCAAATATTCTGCATATCATCAAATAATCTAATAATGTCAAATCTAGCGGATTCTATATATAATGTAATAATTCAGTCGTTAAAAAAATTTAATAACACGTTTGATGAAACTGTGTTATATAAAGAAAATTTCGTGTCCCAGCTCTCAATAATGGTGGATCATTTAGAAAATAGAAAAACACATCTTGCCAAAGAATCTGCAGAAATGCATGTCAATATTTTCCATTCAATAGTCATGAATTATTAAAATTTGTTTTGAAATATATTCTCAAACTTGCCGGTTTTGCTTACTATACCATGAAACAATCCAATAGAGCCATATTTAAGTTTAACAATTTTATCTTTTTCAAAAAATATAATACCAAGAAGTTCATGAACATTCCTCATAAAAAGCAGCCAGGCAAATGACGGATAACCAAAAAAGTATTTTTTCATTACGATTATTCCATTTCTGAAAATATAATATCTTCTTTTATAATTATGATTATTGGGTTTTATTGTAAGAAACATTAGTTTTCTAAGAACCCTGTCCCCTATCCTATGTTTAATCACCATGCCTGTATTAACAACAATTCTGTAACCGGCTGATGCGATACGCAGGCAGTATTCAGTGTCCACATGATCAATAAATAGTTCCTCAATAAACAAGCCAAGTTTTTTAAATATTTTAGCATGGTATATTGTTCCAGATGTTATTACAAATGTAGTATCTATATAGGGATTTCCTCCAGGTAAAAATCTTGTATTGATCAGCGACAGTTTATTCAACTTGGTAAATGTAGTATAGGTTTTTGAATTGTCGTCAAAAAAAACCGGAGCGACAGCGGCAATATTATTTTCTTTTTCATTTTTTTGATTAATATTCACTGAAGAAAATCCTTCTATAAAGTCCGTCATCGACAATATATAATTGTCCGGTATCGAACTATCCTGATCGAAGGTGGCGATATAATCGGCATTTTCTTTCAAAGATATCCTTATTCCTTCATTCAAAGCGTATGCTATTCCCATATTATCATTAAGCTTGATAATTTTAACACTGCCGCCGTTTTTCTGACGAAGTGTTTCCTCAATAGGAGTGGTTGAATTATTATCAACGACAATAACCTTTTCACACTGCGAGGCTAACGTCTTAACCAATAGTGCTGTATTATTTTGAGGATTATAAGTAATTACAATCGCATAAGTTTTTTTCATATTGTCTTCTTTATTCTATTTATTGTGTCATTATTTATTTTAGTCCGTTTAGTATCGTTCAGCCAACCCCATTTGTTAAAATACTTAACCGCGGAAGATACATGATAATACAATAATTTAAAGTTTTTATACGATCCTTTTTCGTAAGCATGAATAATAGAGACTTCTGGGAAAAATACCGTTCTGGAAATTTCATGGATTCTTCTGGAAAGATCAGTATCTTCAAGATACATAAAAAACCTGTCATCAAAAAGTCCGGATTTAGATAAAACCGATTTTCGCATAAACATGAAGCATCCGGATAAATATGGAATATCCATAATGCTGTTATATCCGCTGAATTTAAGTTCATAGAGATTATTTCTATACTCTTTGTACTTTTTGAAAGGCAAAAATCTTCTCAATATCAAATCAAACGGTGTCGGTAATAATTTACAAAGGTACTGAATGGTTCCGTCAGGATATACAACCTTCGGCATTACTAGACCTACACTGTCGTTT
>CAYLTM010000012.1:21595-25548 GCA_964386495.1 uncultured Leptospirales bacterium | reverse complement strand
TTCTATCCATAAAACTTATTAAACTCGACAATATTTTACCATCAAACGTTACATCCGGGTTCAATACCAAATGATATTTCGAAAGTGCGAAGTTTTTGTTGATCGCCAGATTATGTGCTTTTCCAAAACCGACATTGGATGAATTATGAATATACTCAACACGTTTATCAACACATAGAAAGCTAAGCTTATCGGTAGTCGAATTATCGACAATAGTCAGTATTATATCATTGGTAGAACTGAGAACGGAGTCTATTGTTAATTTTAGTTTTTCAGGATTATTATTATATGCTGTAATTGATATTGTTAAATCTGCCAATTTGTGACCTCTAATTTTAAAATTCAACCGCGAACATCCGCTATAAGACCTTAATTTAATATTTTGTCAAGCATATATTCCTGCATCATTTCCCGTTTAAAATGGTGTCAGAGCAAATTACTGCTTGACTCGAAATCTACAGAAAGTGCAAGTTATGCTAAATTATATTTTTGGTGAAAAGTCATGATAGAAATAATTTTCCTTGGAACAAACGGCTGGTATGATACATTAAACGGGAATACAATATCAATTCTAATAAAAACAGAAAATTACCAGATTATACTTGATGCCGGTCTTGGGCTTGCTAAATTAGATGAATACACTAACAATAAAAAAACCTTTCTGTATCTAAGCCACTTTCATCTTGACCATCTATATGGACTACATACAATTTCAAAAAATACTTTTCCTGAAGGACTGGTAATTTTTGGACAACCCGGTTTAAAAAATTACATTGGTACATTAATGAATCACCCTTTCACCCTGCCCTTTAATAAAATGAAATTCACCACAGAGCTTTGTGAATTTCCCGATAGTATGCCGGTATTGCCGTTCGGTTGTACCTTTGCCCCGCTTGTTCATTCCGACCCATGTTATGGTGTCAGAGTAATAATCGACGATAAAATTATTTCATACTGTCCGGACACCGGTTACTGCTCAAATGCTGTCGATATCGCGAAAAACGCTGACGTATTGATAACCGAATGCGCGTTTCTTCCAGGACAAATCAACAAGGATTGGCCGCATTTGAATCCGGAAACGGCAGCGCAAATAGCAGTTGAGTCCTATTCAAAAAAACTTCTGCTGACACATTTTGAAGCTTTCAAATATAAAACACCTGAAGACCGTGTTTTAGCTCAAAATACAGCCAGAGCGGTTTTTCCAGAATCTTATTCGTCATACGATGGAATGTCTGTTATTATAGAATAATATTCTTGACATCCTATGTCTAGAGTGCTTCTTTAATTCTGATGTAATGTACGAAAACCAGTATGAGGGTAAATGAAGGCGGAACCGTTAAGAAAAGAACTTCTTCGAAATTCGATATTTGCTGTTGTCGAGGAAATAATTCAGTTTGAACTTTCGGACAACGCGAAAAATCTTATCGCGCATTATTATAACAGTGCTACGACAACCCTAGCCGCGCATAAAGCCATTCATGCAGTTGAACGCTACATATCAGATAACATTCCTGAAAACGATGAAAGATCCGAAAAACTGAATTTTCTGCTTAATGACATGATTAAAAAAGCAAATGACTTTGATGCCGAATAACATAAATATAACTTATTTGTTTTTTCAACAAGTGGTCTAGCTGATTATCAACCATTTGGAATAACTATATCAAAAATATCTTGACTAATAATCAATAAAATTTAACAGTCCGGTTCAAAGAATGACGTGTCACAACGTGCATGAGTGCAAAATGAGGTTTATGGAATCAAAAATATTTTCATCGGACATCCTAGTTATAGGAAGCGGTATTGCGGGATTGACTTTTGCTATCAAAGCGTCAAAATACGCTACTGTCAATATTGTTACCAAGAAAAAAAATTTCGATTCCAATACCAATTACGCTCAGGGTGGTATAGCGTCAGTTTTAGCACCCGGAGATAAATACGAATATCACATCAATGACACGCTACAGGCCGGTGCCGGACTATGCAATCAAAAAGCTGTAGAATTTCTTGTAATTAATGGTCCTGATAGGATCAAAGAACTGATTGAATGGGGTGCGAATTTTTCTTATGATAACAACACCAGGCTTGAATTGGGTAGAGAAGGCGGGCATTCGCAAAACCGCATTGTTCACAGTTATGACCTAACCGGTAAAGAAGTAGAACGTGCTCTTATCGCAAAAATCGAAGAAATTCCCAATATAAATATTTTTGAAAACCATACCGCTGTCGATCTTTTAACTGAGCATCAACTAGGCGGCAAGGAAAACATCAGTAATCTTAACTGCTATGGGGCATATGTCTTAGAAAACGAGTCTGGAAATATCCACACATATAAATCGAAATACACGATAATTGCTTCCGGTGGAGCTGGCGGAGTATATCTCCATACGACGAATCCAGAGGTCGCTACAGGCGATGGTATTACAATTGCTTATCGGGCTGGTGCGTTAATCGGCGATATGGAATTCATGCAGTTTCATCCAACAACTTTTTACAGCGAAAAACTCAGTGCTCGTTCATTGCTGATAAGTGAAGCTGTTCGCGGCGAAGGTGCGGTTCTATTTACTAAATCCGGCACTCGCTTTATGGAAAATATTCACCCATTAAAAGAGTTAGCCCCGCGGGACATCGTTGCCAGGGCAATTGATAAAGAACTAAAAACCAATGGCGAAGACTACGTTTATCTTGATATTTCATTTAAAGATGCGGATTTTCTACGCCGCAGATTCCCGTTTATTTATGAAAATTGCCTTGCGGAAGGTGTAGATATTACCCGCGAACCTATTCCTGTTGTTCCTGCAGCTCACTATTTATGCGGCGGAATCATAACTGATCTTAACGCCAGAACATCGATAAGAAATCTTTATACTGCTGGTGAATCGGCCTGCACAGGTGTGCATGGATCTAATCGCCTTGCAAGCAATTCACTGCTTGAAGCACTGGTATTTTCTCATGCCGCAGCGATTGACATTGAAAATAAAATGAAAATATCAAACAATACAGAAATACCGGAATTCCCATCATGGAATAAAGGCGGAACATTTGATCTTGAGGAATGGATCTTAATACAGCACAACGTTGATGAGATAAAAAGACTAATGTGGGATTATGTTGGGATCGTTAGATCCGACTTGAGACTTCAAAGAGCGTATAGAAGAATACTTTTTCTGGAAGAAGAAATTATCGATTATTATAAACGATGTACCGTTTCATTAGACCTCCTTGAGCTTAGAAATTTAGCTACAATTGCCCGCCTAATAATACAGGGGGCAATCAACAGGAAAGAAAGCCGTGGACTGCATTACAACAAGGATTTTCCAGACACTTCAAAAGACTTTGAAAAATGCATAATTCAGAAAAATTCTTTTCCGTTGATTTTCGAAAAACTAGAATCGGTCGAGTTTGAATAATGAAATATTTTTTTACTATACTTTTTTATTTATTCTATAGTATATCTTTATACGCTCAGGAACCTATTCCGAATAATCAACAGGATATACCTACTATTGACGAAAACCAGCCGCAAGATAATGTGGAACAAAACCCTATAGATATTCCACCTGCGGATAATATCGATAAAAACAACGACACGAAAAATACAGAAAATAAATATGGAATATCACCCTTCCCTGTCATAGCCTACAGTCCTGACACAAGTTTTATTGTTGGTGCTGGTGCATTTCTTTTTTACAAAAGTTATCCGGACATTGAAAATCAAAAAAATGATTCAATTGTTCTTCTCGGATTTTTCACTATGAAAAAACAATTTTTAACAACAACAGAATTCACAAAGTATTTCATGAACAATAAATATTACACTACAATGTCTATCGCGGCAGTAAAATTTCCTAATGAATTCTATGGGATTGGTCCCGAAACGGTAGAATCAAATCTTGAAAAATACACAGAATTCGCGATACCTTATAATGCAAGTTTCATGTTTCTGATTCATA
>CAYLTM010000012.1:20295-21585 GCA_964386495.1 uncultured Leptospirales bacterium | reverse complement strand
TATATCGGACCAGCCAGTGAACTGGTTTATTCAAATGTTTTTGATATTGAAGATAATGGAATATTAGCCAGAAACAATATCCCCGGCATAGGAAAACAAAAACTCATCGGCGGAGGAATATCTATTGTTTACAATAGCAGAGATTCCGACAACTACCCTACAAAAGGGCAATATGTTAAGTTTCGTGCACTCGATTTTAACAAATATATTTTATCAGACTATAACTATGCTAAATATACTTTTGATTATCGATATTATCATGAATTATTAAGAAAGCATATTATTGGTTTTCATTTTCACAATGCCTCAACATTTGGAGATGTTCCTTTTCAGCAATATCCTTCTCTCGGTGGTCGCCATATCATTAGCGGAAATAAAAACGGCAGGTATATTGATTATCATATGGCGGGGATTCAGACTGAATACCGTTATCCGATATACCAAAGATTCAGCGGAACCGTTTTTGGCGGTATAGGCGAGGTTGCCGGTAAATACGTAAATTTCGCTTCCAACATAAAAGGTGCCGCTGGTTTGGGTTTAAGATTTTTTCTAGACACTGAACAAAAAGTTAATATACGATTTGATATCGCTATCAATGATGAATTTGGCACAGCCACATATTTTATGGTAATGGAGGCTTTTTAATGAGTATCAAAATTAGTGCGTTCATTTTGATCATCTTAACTCTAATTACTATTACCGGCTTGAGATTATTCAGCCAAGACAAAAAATACTCATTTGTTGGGTCTCAAGCATGTGCCAAGTGTCATGGAACTGACGCGATAGGAAATCAGTATAATATTTGGAAAGGCTCGCCACATTCAAAAGCTTTCGCGACTTTACGAACTTCCGATGCAAAAAAAATCGCGGCTAAAGCTGGAATTGAATCTCCAGAAACTAATTATGAATGTTTAAAATGTCATAACACAGGAGCAGGAAAATTTAAAGAAGCTTACAGTGAAGGAGTAGGATGCGAAGCCTGTCATGGTCCCGCGTCCGCCTATATAGACTACGAAAATCATGTTTCGTTAACTGACAGAAAATCAGGATATAAAAAAGCTATGTCTAATGGGATGTATCCTATACTTGGGATTGAAGGAATAAAATTCCGCGAAAGACTCTGCCTGCATTGCCATAATGAAAAACGTGCATGCTACCCTGAATCTATTGAGGATAGAAAAAAACAAAAAATTGGTCTTGAGGCGATATCAGAATTTATTTACAAACACCCCGTTCGAAAATAGTTTCTTTTTTATTATATAAAATGGCTGAAGAAACTAAAACTGTTCA
>CAYLTM010000012.1:12451-20285 GCA_964386495.1 uncultured Leptospirales bacterium | reverse complement strand
TTCATCACCAAGTATATCGGATAATACTGCGTATTTTTTATTATCGGTTATTAACCAACGATAGGGCAATATTTTCCCTAGTGAATTATGAAACATGGAAGACTCCTCAATCAGATTTCGGATATTCCGGATATTGTCATTCTTGATACAAAATATATTCGAACGCAGGGAGTGATACAAATTCTCAAACGAGCTACCAGAAACTGTTTTGCAGCAATCTGAATTAAACGCTTTAACAAGAACATTCAGCCTGTAATTCGTTTCAATAATCGAAAAATAATTTACTAGAAAATTGTAAACCTCATCTACCGATAATATCGCGTTAATATACCTATTTATTCCCGACTTAATTTCGTTAATTGTAACATCCTGAATTGCTGCTTTGTATGGAATCAGTATTGGCTTTTTTGCCTTTAAAGTTATCATTTTTTTTACGAAAACATTAATATCAAATGACGGGTCTTCCAAATTCAGTAAAATAAATTTATGCGGTTTTTGAAAATGCTCAAATAACTCATCATGCCCACTAAGCTCTTTCAAGGATATTGAATAACATCCAAGAATTGACTTAACGATACTAACTGTGGATTTATTAGCATCGAGAATAAATACTGAATCATCAAAATCTTCTTCGCGGATTATGTTTATTATTTCAGGATTATACAATATTTCTTTGTAATGAAGTAGTCTTGAAAATCCATTTTGTTTTAAAAATTTTTTTTGGATTTCTGTAATATTGAATGAATAGAATATTAAAGCGTTATGTTCCTTCATATATTTCAGCGGCAAATTGGCATCGTCCGCTAATGAATCATTGATCTCGACGAGCAGTATCTGGTACTTATTAAAAACAGAAAAATCCTTAAAAGCACGGATCTGACATGAATCACAGTCTGGAAATTCTTTTGTAAAGGAATTAGCAATGTCGTATAATATAAATAGTTTGTTCATTTAATTAATCTTAAAATATGTTACCTGACCCATTAGTGAATCAGCCATACGAGAAACCTCTTCCACATTGGCGGACATTTCCTCCGCACCGGAAGAATTAACCTGAGTTAACTCGCTTAAAGCTATAACCGATTTCGCTATTTCAGAAACCCCATGCTTCTGTTCCTCCATGGCGATTCTTATTTCATCAGCTCGTCCTCTAACAACATTTGTTTCCTTGTTAACCTCGTTATTCATCGCTATCTGGTTTTTCGTATATTCAGTAATTTTTTCCATTCGTTTATTAATATCCTCAACGCCATTAATAACAGCGGACAAGACAGTTATTGATTCCATAACACTATGTCGTCCTTTTTCTATTTCAGAGTTATTCTGCGTTATCAACGTATTAATTTCCTTAATAGATGTCGCGGTCTGATCTGCGAGTTTCGCGATTTCATCAGCGACAACAGCAAATCCTCTGCCAGATTCCCCTGCTCTAGCCGCTTCTATAGCGGCATTCAAAGAAAGCAGATTTATCTGTTCAGATATATCATTAATTATACTTACAATATGCGACATATCTTTTGAGCTTTCAATAATTTTCAGCATACTGCTGTTCATATCATTTAAACTGCTTTCACTCGATTGTGCCTGGCTTTGTATATCTTCAGTCATTTTAAGTGTTTCCTGTATAATGTTACCTGTTCCTAAAATTGCGTTTGACAGTGATTTTATTTTCTCAGTAAGCTTTTCAATAAATGTCAATTGATCCTTAGCATTTTTTGTTACATTCTCCATCCCCGCGGATATCTGTTCGATAGTGGCATTAATCTCTTCAGCGGTCGCCGCTTGATTTTGTGCGTTATCTGAAAATGATTCAGTCGTTGCCGACATCTCTTCCGATGATACTGCCAGTTGTGAAGAGTTATCAATAACATCCTGAATAATCTTTTTTATTCTGGCAATAAACTCACCTGTCGATTCTACAATTTCTCCAATTTCATCATTTCGTATTTTTATATTATAGTCAACTGTCATATCGCCCGCGGAAACTTTTTTCACGATGTTACTGCATTCATTAAGAGGACGAAGTCTCCGAGATATCAGTTTATAAATAAATATATTGCCAATAATATTAATAATCATACCAAGAATGAAAAGATATCTCGCTTCTGAAATTGATTTCGACAACACATCTTCCTGATATCCTGAAGAACAAATAATCATATCAGATTCGGACATTTTCTTAACACTTACAAATTTATCCCTTCCTTCCCAATTATAGAAGACAATATCATTGTTATCTGATAATAATATTTTTTTACCCCAATCATATTTAGTGATGTCAAGTTTAAAAATATTTTCTTTTTTTGGATGAACAAGGATTTCCCCTTTTATGTTAACGATAAAGGGATATCCGCCTTTGCCAAAAACGGTTTCCTCAAATAACTTTTGCAGATTCACACTTACGTCAGAAAATATAACTGACACACCTACTATTATCCCGTTATAATAAACAGGATTCGCTGCAATAATTGTTTGAGCATCATTAATTGGAGACCGAACGATATTACTTATGAATGGAGTTCCCTTTATTGCCTGACTAAAAGCGATATTAACAACACTATTTTCCGCAAGATTTCCAGGCAGCTTATCCGATTTCGCGACAACTATGTTGTTAGCATTAAAAAGGATAATCCCTTGAAAAGATGCGGAATTGACGAAATTATTAAGAAATATTTCTGACTCATTTAACGCGATAGTATTTGACATTGATTGAATGACCATCGGGTTATTTGCCAGCATATTACCGGTATTTTTCAGCGAACTATACTCTTTCTGTACCTGATAATATAAGTCATTATTAGAATATTTAATTGAACTGAAAAATAAATTTTTACTATTATTATACTCATGATAAAATGATAAGCCCACCAAAATTAGTGTAAGAAATATTACAAAACCTATTATTATTGATGATAATAAAAAATTCAAATTGGTTACTTTAATTTTCTTAATATTTATAATATCTAGTTTTCTTACTGTTTCGGACGCATTCTTGTTTTTATTATTAATATTCCGCATATAGACTCCTTGAATCAAACAAAACCAGGGAAAGGGAATGTGAATAGTTACACAATAAATATTTATGTCAACATATTTTTTTAATACTCTTTCCTAACTGGATTATGGAGAATAAAATTTCGCAAATAAAAGTTCAACATTTTAGCTGTCATTCAATTAAAATACTTTTTACATACTAAATCCCACTTCGATAATACGCAACCTGAAGGATGCGGTTCGAATATAAACAATGAACCGTACTCTTTTTGATGTGGAATAATTTCAGGTGAAAAGTTATTCACTTTTATGACAATAGAGATCATTCAATAATAATCTTTGAACTTTCAATCAGAAAATGATTATATGCAACCATAAGCATCTTTTCAACACTATTAATGAGCTCTCTATCAGTGGATCGTTTATAAACAAATTTATTTATTTCATTCAAATCTTTTTTCAACATTTTTGACAAATCATCAATGTTTCTTGACATGGCAACTGAACGATCACTTGGTTTTCGTTTAATGGACTGCATCCCCGATTCAATCTGAAGCTGAAGTTCGATTTTCTTTTTTTCTTCTTCACGGATATTCATAAGAATATCATCAACAATAATCGCAAAATTCAGTCTATTGAGAAGTTCCTTGAAGATCATGTATTGCCCATTGTCATCAAATGCTGTAAAAGGTATCTCATTACACTTAAATGTTTTATCCAAAAATTTAAACAATTCATCATTTAATATAATTTTACCCGCAAAAACCTGATTGTTCGTTATCGGAATACTGCTTGCTGTATAAAAAATAATTTCCTGATTAACCATGTCTATTTTCTTATAATCAAGAAGTATAATAATCTTCACCTGTTCATCATCAACTAAAAAAGAATTATACTTATTCTGATAATCAATAATATCTATTGCCGCATTTGCCGCTTTTAATGAGTTTCTAAAGTAAGCACTGAATTGACCACCGGTAGTCTGCGAAATTTCCCCTTCATTATCCGCAATGATTTTCAGAGTATTTGAATATATCTGATTATAATTTATAGACAAATCCGAAAATTGATATTGAGTAATAATTTCGTGATACTTTAAAATCTTAATAGTAAAGATTACACAGTCTTCTTTTATAAAATGCCTAATTTGCTGCTTGTACTCAATATATTCATCCGTTTTCTGATAATTATAATCACTGCCTTCAATTTTTTTAAAAAGATTTACCACAAAATGGTCAATTTCCTGTTTATCCTCCTTTTCAAGAAAATACAACAACGGAATGATATCATTAGATATGCAATATTCTTCCTTTAAAATTGATAAAAGAAAAAAAGCGAATTCAACCGGTATATAGCTTCCAACAATATTTAGTATTTCCCGCTGAATTGCTTTATTTTTTATAATCATCATATCGCGAAGATATTGCAGTGAACTTTTATCACCGAGTTTCAGCAATACTGAACAGGCATATATTCTAACCTTAATTCCAGGATCTTTCAAATATTCTTTTAGAAAACGTACAATTTTCATTTTCACGTTAACATCAACATTCTTAGCCATGAAATCAAAAGCCTGTACAACCCCTTCCTTAATTAGAGGATCAGAAGTCTCATTAAAAGTTTCATTTAAAAAATCGATAAAACTTTCATCACGTGTTTTACCTAAAATTTGAAGAGCCTGTTTTTTTATCTGTGAATTCCGATTTTTCTCGAAAAGGAGTTTAGCGGTTTCTGTCGCGAGTTTATTTTTTGTAATATCACGTTTTGAAACAGAAAAAAGCATTTTATTAATTAGCTCAGAATTTTCCGTACAGTTAAGTTTGAGATATTCCAGCATTATATTCAATGATCGCTGATCGGAAAACAATGAAAGATAGCGGACAATATTTAATTTATTCTCACCCTCGGTGCTAAGGCCGACTTCAAATTCGCCAAGCATATATGGATAATTCAGAAGAGATAAAGAATATACAACCGAATCAAAAATATCATTATCATTATATTTCTTTATATAATTAAAAATCTTTACGAGTGATGTTGATGATTCTGAAATATTTAAACGTCCAATAATTTTACAAATTCTAATTAATTTGTTTTTTAAATATTTTTTTTCAAAATCTATATTATTAATTCGATTAGCTGTTATCTCCCTTGCCTTATTATCAGTGTCACATAAAACTTCAATCAATGACTGCAAAGAATCATGCATGGTTTCCTCTATAAAAGCAACCTTTTCAGAAATCTCAAACAAAATATTCTTTATGCTGAAATCAGGATCACCTAAATAAGTGATTATTTTTCTTTTAAGTTCCGGAGTAAATTTTGAAAGTATCATATTTCGAATTTTTTGAAACTCGACCGGATAATCTTTTTCCATTATTTCGGGTATCATAAAGTTTTTTCGGTATGATTCAAAAAAGGTATCGAGCATAATAGTTATGTAGTTATAAATTTTATCTTTTAAAAGATGATTTGATCTAGTATCCTTTAATCCTTTAAAAAATTTAATAAATATTTCGATGATTAAATCATCATCACGGTTAGTAAGCGACGGCAGCGATATAAGATTTCTAAAAAGTTTATCTGGAAAACGCACACTATTTATATTTGCCAGAATAATATAAAGAGTCATGTCTATTAAGTTCGGATCGTTTGAAGTAAGAGCTTTCATTGTAAAAACTAGGAATTCTCTATGCACACTTGTGAGCATTGCTAGAATAAAGGATGTCCTTGTTTCATTAGAGTAGTTATCAAAAAATGGAGTCATCTTGCTAAGAATTACTCGAATCTCAAGAAGAAGTCTGTCTTCTGCCGGAGGTATTACAGTATAGATATCATCTGTCGCGTTCATCTCATATTTAATAAATTCTTCTTCAGATATTTTAGCTAGAGCCTTATATATTGATGAGCTTATTTGCTCATTTTTTTCAGTCAGCAGCGTTTCAAAAAGAGCAATGTCTTTCGTAAAGTATATCATTTCTAGAGCAGTGCCCCGCGTTTCAATATTGTTCTCACGATTGGCAGCTATTGTTTTCAGAAAAGTGACAGCGACTTCTGATGTTTTAGCCATTTTACCAAGTATGTGAATTGACTTGTATACTAATGCGAAAAAATCAGGTTTATTAATGCGCTCTTCTATGAACTTAAGTATAATATCTATATTTTCTTCAACGCCGAACTTCTCAAAATACTCAAGAGCAATTTCTGTTTCACTATCAGTAAGTTCTCCTTCAAACAATTTAGAAAACATGCTATTTACTTCAGGATAGTCAAAATCTTTTAAAATATTCAAGGCACTTTCTCTTATTAGGTGCTTTTTTTCAGCATCTTTCAGAAGAATATTCATTCCATTTTTGGATTTTTCTATACCTAGAACCTTATGCATAGCGATACGTTCATATGCGTTTAATGTAAAAGTTCTACTGATTTCCAGCTTTACACTCTGTAAAAAATCCAGTTCCATAGAATTATCCTTGTTAAATAAATTCTGTATCGGTTAGCCGTTTTCCGGTTATCAGTTTATTATAAGAGTTAATAATATTCTTATACTTTATTGATCCCGTTAAAACTCCAGACCCCGGCAAAACAATTGGTATATGATCGCATTCAACGTTTTTTAATTTTTCAATCGCGTTGGATATTTTATCGTCTTCATAAACATACGGTATCTTAATCAATAAATCTTTTGCGATCAGCAAAGAGTTCAAATCATTTTTATTCAGCAATTCCTTTATAGCATCAATAGTTATTACACCGACAAGACTATTATCATTATTTACAACAAAAACATCATGGTTTTCTGAATTAATTATAGCAAGAATAATTCTATTTATACTGTCTTTATAACTAACAGTAGAATATGAGGTTTTTTCAAGATCTGATATTTTCAGATTCTCGATAATTTTAAAATTATTTTTCCGCCCGAGATCAATGCCATAGTTAGAAAGTTCAAGGGCATATATTGTTTTTTTATTAAACACAAGCATACAAAGAAATGAAATTGTCGATACAATCATTAGAGGTAAAATATAATGGTAATTATGCGTTATCTCAAATACCAGCAATATTGATGTCAGGGGAATTGAATTAATTCCTGCCAGAGCTCCGCTCATGCCCAGAACAGTGAATAACACTGGGCTGACATTTAATCCAGCATAGTTACATCCTGACGCAAACAGAAAACCCGCCATAGCACCAAGACCAAGAGCTGGCGCAAAAACTCCGCCATAAGAACCGCTGCTGAAAAATATGATGACAAAAAGAAATTTAAACAAAAATAAAAATGCCACAATTTTCACAGAAATAGAATTATTCAAAATCTGATTAATTGTATCATAACCGATTCCATATAGAGCCGGCAGATATAGCAGAACAGCTCCATACAATATTGAAATAGGCATTAATTTTATAAAAATATTATGAATTCCGGATTCCTTGTAGAAAGAAGCTATTTTTTTATTTAACATAAGAAATGCGACCGACATCATTCCAGTAATCAGTGCGAAAAGAAAAACCAGAGGGTATTGTCTAATGGAACCAAATTCAGAAAATGGTATACTGAATATTGGGGTATTCCCCATCATGCTACGTGAAATAATATCCGCGACCACCGATGCTATGATTAGTGCACTTAGTGATTTATTTTTAATGTCGTTGGAAAGGACCGCTTCAATACCAAAAAAAACTCCCGCTATAGGAGCGTTAAAAACTGCAGATACGGCGGCACCCGCACCCGCCGCTGTAAACATCTTCATATCACTATTTTTTAATTTTAATATCTGAGACATATAGGAACCTATTCCGCCGCCGAACTGTGATGCCGGACTTTCAGGACCAAGCG
>CAYLTM010000012.1:11172-12441 GCA_964386495.1 uncultured Leptospirales bacterium | reverse complement strand
CGGGATTCCCATACCAATTGAAAAAATCGGGGCAAAAAAATGGAATAGAGACCTCTTTATGGGAATAAAACCATTTTCCAATGATATCGATTTTATTACGCTTATTACACCTTTTTCTTTTGAAATGACAGGAGCAAAATATGTCATTAGAGAAACAATAAAACTTCCAGCAATTGGCGTTAAAAAAAGAATAACATTCAAATTGCTGAACCGCAGAAAATTATGACCAGCATATGGAGGCTCAAACCAGAATTTCATTTTTTCTAAAAGTAAATGAAAAAAGAACGAACAATATCCTACTAGTATGCCAAGAATAACAGACAGAGAAACGTGAATCAAGTATTTTGCAATATCCGAATTATGCAGACCACCTCTCAAACTTTTAACAAATTGAGAGGAGCTTCTGCAAAATATTCCGCGAAAAAGTTTCTTCATTTATCACTGGATTTTAATATTTCGTATATTCCTTCCGCTGAACTAAATTCGACAATCGAATTTTTTATGGACTCATTTTTAATTAACGACATAATTGAAGATAGAAGCGTCAAATATTCCTTGTGCTGATTTTCACCCGCGACAACCATTATTAATACATTGACAGGTTCGCCATCCATAGAATCGAATTCGATACCATCTTTTGAAACGCCTATAGCAAAAGCAATATCGGAAACTTCAGGAATTTTCGCGTGTGGTATAGCAAGCCCGAAACCGATACCAGTACTCATAATATCTTCCCGCTCTTTCAATGACTCTATTAGGGCATTCAAATCGCTGCAGACTGGACTATTTTTCAAGACATCCGCTAACTCCACAATAGCGTCATATTTATTAGTGGACTTAATCTCAATAATATATTGCGGTTTGGTATAATCAGATATGTTGCTCATAGAAACCTCGATTATCTCTTTTTTCTCTTAGACTTATTTTTTGCTTTCGACGTATTCTGCTGTTGCTTAATAGAAGCAATAAATATACCAGCAAGTTCGACGTTAACATTTTTCTTATCAGGAATTTTATCATAAAGATCATCATCGCAAATTAATGTTACTATCTGCGGACCGACTTTAGCCGTTATAAGCGGCATTTTTTTAATTTTGTAAAGTACTGGAATCTGATCGGTAACCGATTTTGGAAGATTCGCGCTAGTAATCTTGCCTTTCCTTTTTTCCATTACAAAAATCGAAACAGTCTGCTTGTTTTCATTAACAATAGTTTTCTGCTCAACCATTTTACGGTTAAGATATCTTCTAAAAAACCTATACCCTATAA
>CAYLTM010000012.1:8125-11162 GCA_964386495.1 uncultured Leptospirales bacterium | reverse complement strand
GTATCCATGCAGAACTCCTTAAATAATTATTATAAGGGCACCTCTAAAAATTAAAAATATTTTTTCGGGTACCCTTGTGAGCTAAAATATAGGTTAAAATTAATTTTTCAACTTGTTTAACAATAAAAAAATCAATTTTATAGGTGCTCATAATCGACAATTTTTAATTTCAGATTCAAAAATAGCGGAGGCTCCCAGAGTCTCCAACTGATCCATAATTTTGTGTATAATCTTTTTTTCAACCATTACCTTCACTGCCAACCAGCCAGCCTCATCTAATCTCGATATTGTTGGAGATTCATAACCTGGAGTAATTTTTTCGGCATCGGGAAGAAGACGTTCAGGAATATTATATTCGAGAATACTGAACTTTGACGCGACCAGAATACCTTTTATCCTTCGTTTGATCTGCTCAATTCTCGGATCACCTGAAATAGTTTTATTCGCGATCAATACAGTTTCATAGCTGCCGATTTCAGCAAAAATTTTCAGATTATTATCCCGCAAACTATCACCAGTTTCAACAATATCAACAATAGCATCAGCGAGCTGTAAAGCAACCATAATCTCAACGGAACCATTCATTTTTATAATATTCACGGAAACATTATGCTTTTTAAAATAATTTTCGGTAATAATCGGAAAAGAAGTGGCGATTTTTTTACCATTTAAAGAGGACAACTCTGTATGAGAATAATCATCCTTCACCGCGATACATAGTCTGCACTTACCTATTTCTAGAGGCATAATCACATCCGCCTGTGCTGACCGTTCCTCGATAAGGTCGCTGCCTGTTATACCAGCATCCACCGCACCGGAATCTACCAACACCGGAATATCATCGGTTCTAACAAATATAAATGTCAGCGCCTCGTTAGTACAGGTCGCGTAAAGATTTCGTCCCTTGGCACGAAAATTAAAACCGGCTCTTTGAAGTAATTCTATTGTCGGTTCGTTCAGTCTACCCTTCGCCGGTATAGCAAATTTAATTCTATCTGGATCGTTGATCATTTTGTTCGTTCCGCCTTTTCCTGTAATCCGCTTTTACCAAACCTTCTCGAAAATTCCGCTTCAATGTCAAGTAGCGATATTTCCTTAAAACCCGCAAGTACAAAAGTATGGAAAAGCAAATCGCAAATCTCATATGTCAAATGCTGCTTATCATCTTCCAGAGCCGCTTCACAAACTTCAGCCGCTTCCTCAGTAATTTTACTATTTATCTTCTGCGTTCCCTTACTATACAAGGATGCCACGTAAGATTCAGACGGACTTTTCTGTTTCCGTTCTTCAATGACAGCAAACAAATTTTTAAATATATCATCATCCATAATTCCAACCTAAACAGCCGAGATATACCCGACACCGAATTATATTTTGAAAACAATGCCATAAGATTATTCAAGCCAGAATAATAGAACTATGCATAATAGTCAAGATTTATATAATAAGGAGTTAATTCGCTGTTTGAGTTGTAATTGCTCTGACACCTTTTGTTTTATAAAAACATATGTAAAATCCATTAAAATCTAAAAAACAAATTTTTTTCCATAAAACCGCAACTTTTTTTCTTAACATCGCAAATTTTATCGTATATATAATAGAGGGTAATTTTTTTTTTGTGAAGCACTAATATTATTTAACCAGCCTCCCCTCAAATCTTCATAAAAAGTAAGGAACAACCATATGAAAAAATTAGCAATAATCATGCTTACAGTCTTTTCGTGTTTTGAATCGCCTGCAAAAATGGGAAAAAGTATCGACGACATACATATAAAAAAGGCGGAGTACTATCTATCCGAAAACATTAGTATTTATTTTACAGATCCGCCTTATGACACGGACATAGACGAAACACTCATTTCTAAAATCGACGCAATAAATACCGGTGCGTTGTATTTATGTTTGTATGATTTTGATCACTCAAGCATTATTAAAAGTATTATACGTGCTGTCGAACGCGGGGTCAACGTGTATTTCATCGGCGACATTGATGAATATGAAAAAGACTGCGGATACAAAGAACTTCAACAAGCAATGGATATTAAATATCCCGACGACGCTCCGCACAATGAATCCGGAAATGTACGATACCAACTTTTATATCGTTCCGGAATTATGCACAATAAGTTTATTCTTTTTCATAATTATGAGAATGGTTTAAAATCTGTATGGACCGGCTCCACCAACATCAGCGAAAATGATTTTTCTCTGAATAATAATAATGCTGTCGCAGTGAAAAGTTCTGAGCTGTTCGATATTTACTTGAAACAGTTTCAATTTCTTGCAGGAGAATCCAAGTATCCCGTGTCTGAATTGTCATCTGTTATTATCGACGGAATTCCCATCGAAATATATTTTTCATACCGTAAGTCCGGAAGATCATCAGAAAATTTACCATCATCAATAGTTTCTAATTCCATATACAACGCAGAATCATCAATAAATTTCATGATTTTCACATTTACTCACCCTGAGATCATTAATGCGGTAAGCAGTAAACACACAGCGGGAATATCGGTAAACGGAATTTTCGATGATTTTCAGTCATCAAACAGAAAGACATTTAACATACTTAAAGGTATAGGAATGGATATAAAAAAGGACGGTAATACTAATGCCCTGAAAAAAGGCGGAGGCGGGATGCTTCACCACAAGGTTATCATAATTGATTACGATAGTTTAACGAACGCGAAGGTTATTACAGGTTCATATAATTTTACCGATGCCGCAGATTTCGATAATGCTGAAAATATTATGATAATTTATTCAAAAGACGCAGCCCATTTATTTTACAACGAGTTCACCAAACGCTGGAAGGAAGGGAAACAATGAATTTTAAAATTACATCAAAATTATTTCTAACTTTTATATTTTCACTGCTGTCTATTAATGGTTGCGATCAAAACTTCAACATAAACAATAATGCCGTAAATAATTCTCCAGAAATTTCTTCTTTTGAAATTGAAAATCATGAGTCATCAGTTGTTATTAATAATATCGATGCTGTTATTACAACCTATGTACCAAGTGACACGAG
>CAYLTM010000012.1:6308-8115 GCA_964386495.1 uncultured Leptospirales bacterium | reverse complement strand
GACATTCACTGTCCACAATACCGATAATACTTACCGCGAATACAAAATAACCGTCACTCGGGGCAGCTATGTTCCTACAAAACCTTATGTTGACAAACTCCATTTTTCAGGCGACTTCTTTCCAAATTACACTGTTAAAATTAATTATAACTACTTTGATATAAATGCTGATGTTGAGGATGGCACATCATACACATGGTTTATTGCGGATGATAATCTTGGAAATGGTATTTTGGAAATTAATAATTCACACGACAACTATCTGACTTTAAAGTCCAATGATGCCGGAAAATATCTCAAATGTATTGTAACACCAAAAAATAAAGCAGATCTGGAAAATACAGGTTTGCCGACTAACTCCGATTGGTATAAAATTTATAACAGCGGTGACAATTTGATAAATAATTTTTCGTTTGACAGAGATATTCAAAACTGGAATATATTAAGCAATTGCGGCTATCAAATAATTAATAATAATATCAGTAATGACAACTATGTCTCGATATTTAATATACCATTCAAAAATGATTCATACTACGATATTCTTTCAAGTGATTATTTATCTATAAATGAATTCTCTTCGCTGACAAATCTGAGTTTCAGGATATCATCTGATAATCCGAATTATTTCGCATCCAGAATATACGCTAAAATTTATTACTTCGATAATGACGGTATCGAGCTTGGTGATTATTATTCGTATCGGACTATAGGTCAAGACTGGTTTACTAATCCTTTAACATGGTATGATTTTGAAATTTTAAACTGGAACAAAATTCTTCCTGAAGGCACAAGAAAAATAAAGTTTGCTCTCCGGACAAGACCTGCCGGTATAAACTCAAAAATCTCGATTGACGATATTATTCTAAATGTGAGACCGCCTCTGAACCCGACAATTCCTTTTCCTATGAAGGATATCCCTATTGAAAATTATTCTTTCGAAAAGCTCTTAGTCGGATGGTCAAAAACATCCCCTGGTGAACTTCTAATTAATACTGACCGTGTGCACAGCGAACAATATTCCGCTCACTGGAAAACAATTACTTCAACGCCCGTCGGCAGAACATTGCTGTCGAATCCGATACAAATTGACAGACGAAAAGAATTACGAATCAGCATCGCCTGCTTTACAGATAGCCCCGTACAAAACACTGCAGTATCAATCAAACTATATTATTTTAAAGATCATGAATGTTTGATACCTTCTGACATTGCGTCTTACTCAACACAAAATTCATCGAGTCTGCAAAATATTGGCTTATGGAATATAATCACCTACACTCGACTGCCAGGACAAATACCTGCTGATGTAAAATTCTGCAGAATAGAACTTCGTGCAAATTATATATCCGGCACCGGATCACCTAACGATAAGATATATTTTGATACAATCAAAGCTGTTCAATTATGAAAAGCGTTATAATTATTTTCGCGATTCTACTAATATCTTTAACTACCGGTTGTGACTACTTTGATAAACCTTCCGGTATTTATCATGACGGTATAATCAGCATTAGTTTTGATCCTGATAAATCTGAAAAGCTGATTGTTCATACTATCAGACTTGCTCAAGAAACTATAGACATCTCGCTTTACGGTTTTGAAAATATAAATATTACTGATGAAATTTTACAGGCAGCTGAAAGAGGCGTGAAAATCAGATGCGTTACTGAATTTGATTCTGAAAACCAGATCGCGTGGCAAAAACTTATCGTCGCTTCCAAAAATTTTACGGATAAACGTATAACCGTGAAAATGGGCAACGATAACGGCATCATGCATAATAAATATATTATAACGGATAAAA
>CAYLTM010000012.1:0-6260 GCA_964386495.1 uncultured Leptospirales bacterium | reverse complement strand
CTTGTGATTATTAAGAATGTAAAACTTGCGGCAGAATACCAGAAAGACTTTGATATTCTGTTCGCCGGTTATTTTTCATCGGAAAAAGGGAATGACGATTACGGCAGCGGCTACAGCATCCTATATGGTTATCAGCCATGGGAAACAAATCACATTGTTGATAATAATCTTAATATTTCAATATACTTCACTCCCTATACAGCGGTATTCAGTGATTATAAAAAGAGCAGCCCGGTTGAATACCGCTACTACGACTATGATAAAGAATCTGATGTGTCTGAAAAATATGCAAACGCGATGAATGTTATTTTTCCATTAATTGAGCAGGCGAATAATTCAATCTACATCTACAGCTACGCTTTCACAGATAAGGCTCTCATGTCTCTGCTTGCAAAAGCTTACGATAGAGGTGTAAAAATTTTTTTGTGGCTGGACTACAGTCAGTTTAATTCAAATTACGCGCACTCCGGGCAAAGCATAATCGCGTTATCAAAAATTATCGGGAATGTCCGCTTGTGCAGAAAAGAAAACGGCGGACTGCTGCATCACAAAGTTATGATAATCGACAGAAAAACGGTTCTTTTCGGATCACTGAATTTCAGTTCAAACGCGGTGACTAGCAATGATGAAAACTTTTTGATAATCCGCGACAATACCGGAATTGCGGAATATTTTATTCAGGAATCAAACAACATTAACAAGTATTCCAATAAATTACGTATCAAAGAAACGGAGGATACAACCAATGCGGAAAATATTGAATAGCATAATTATTTCTACAATCTGTTTTTGCCAATGCGAAATTCTACAGAACAGTATTACTGATGACGCGATATCTTTTGGAAAGGGAAACTCGGAAATCATTAAAGAAATCAATTCCATGAAAAACGCGAAAGGGATTATACCTTTTGAGCTATCCGCTTACTGTTCGGGCTTTTTAACAAAATACAGTAAAGATCATAACGAATTTTTTGTTTATAACAAAGACCGAGCCATAATTATCCTTTCTGTAAATCCAATGTATTTTACTATTATCAACAGCGGCGATTTCTATTTTCATCTTGAGAATGAACTTACACAGTTGATCAACAATATTTCTCCAGAAAATAAAAAAGCGTCATCAATACCATCATCGCATAAAATCGGAAAATATGAGGTTTCATTGTTTTTTATTCCAAATGAATTGCGGTTTTCTACTGAAGGTAAAATCTCAGATATTAATTACGAAAATTTTTCTGACCCGTATCTTCTATATAATGCCGCTCGCAAAACTGTATTATACACCCCAATTCTAATGGAAGAAAAAATATATAGCGATCTTATTCAAAATAAAAACTTAGGAAAAGAAATTATCATTCATACAAAAAAAACATTATTCAGTGAATATTACAGTAATAATATAATCGCGTATTACACTAGTCCGCAATTATTACCGGACTTTTCATTTATCTATGGAGAAAATTTATCATTAACGGAAGAACTCATTGGAAAAAATAATCGGTACTACACGGACATTAGAGCTGTTACCGCAGACTATATATATCTTTTTTCAACGCCTCTCGGGAATTCACAGTTTCAGCCTGATGCTTATTTGTCAAAAACAAGTTTCGGTAAAAATGGGATCGCACTTCTCATTCGAGGTGATTTATCCAGCATTGAAAAGTTTTTGTCGGAAGAAAATATTGACTTTAATCCAACAGCCCCTCTTCCTCTTTCCATCATTTTAAAAGACAGATATGATAATAATCTTTATGTAAATATTTCTGAAGAGCGACACATCAGATTGAAAGTCTACAAAAATAATTCAATAATATATGAAACACCAACATTTAATTCGATAGAATATATCTTAACCGGACTCCCTAGAGGTCAGCATTACATGATTGAAGCCATAGATGATTCAAGTTCAACCGTCTTGGCAAAATCTTCTATATACTACACAGATATTATTGTAACCGAAATCGTATATTGGGGATCTTCATTTAACAGCGAAACTTTCGGAGCGAATGATGATGACTGGATAGAAATAAAAAATATTTCCACACAACCTGTAAATATTAATTCATTAGATGCAATACTATACAACACGAAAATGAGCGAGGCTTTTTGGTTTGGTCCTAGCAATACTGGAACCGATTCGCATAGTGCTATTGATTGCCTACTGAATCCTGGTGATTATGCGGTCATCGCGTCGCGGGACAACAAATTTTTCATAAAAGATAATATCAACCGTCCCGCGAATTTCTTTAAAAAAGGAACTGTTACAAAAAACAAAATCGGACAGAATTATGTTCTGGAGATTAAAAGAAATAATAATGTTATTCAGAAAATTCAAATTAAAGATTTTGGAAAAAAAGCACCATACAAATCGATGGTATTAAACAAAAATTCTGAATGGTCAACAAGTGAAAATGATTCACTTGTACCGGCAACAAACGATGAAAAATCAAAAAACTTCTGTAGTCCCGGTTATAGTACCGGAAATGAATTTTAAAAAAATATAGAAAGAGGCTGTGAACTAATCAGGCTCTCGATTTAACTTCGACAGTCTGATCGGATACATGACCTACCCGCATTTTGCATGGCTTTCCTTTGAAAATCATGCAAAATGTGAGGAATTACGAATTTATTTCGGAATTCCGATATGTCGATTGATACAGGATGTATTAATCGACATCCTGAATAATAACATCTGGAGTTAATTATGAAAATTGTTTCCATTATTGCTTTAATAATTTTTATGCCGTTATGCCTTTATGCGGAAAATAAAATTTCACTGGGATTTAAAACGGACGGATATCTTTTTAACAACAATGACTTTATAGAGTATGATCATAAACTATATGTTAAAAATAAAGCTATTCCGGAAAAAAGTTCCGATGACAAAATTTGTTTTATTACATCATCAATTGAAATAAATTATTCATACATAACACCAGAAACTTTCTTGAATATTGGAGCATCAAAAAACGCTTACTGGGGAAACAATAACCTATCGAACAGTTCTAAAGATGCAAACAATATTGCCATTAACAGTTTGTATTACAATTATTCTCCGACATCAAATTTTAAGATCTCTCTTGGACGACAATATTTCTCACTGGGAAATTCAATAAATGATTATTTTTTCAGCGATGATATCGACTGTGTTTTATTAAATCTGAATATTCCCGCCGCTAATGATATTTTCTCATTATATCTGATTACCGATTTAACAGGCAACTCCGCTTATCCGAATAATGCCAACGCATGGTCAGGAATTTCAAAGGATGATGAAACTATCGATGACTTCAACGGAGATACTCTATCACTACGTTATACATATTCAATGAGTTTCTCATTTATCAAAGTATATTCATCATTAATAAGATATGGAGCTTCAACAAAGGGCAGTGCTGATATTTCCGAAAATGGAAAAAACACGCTCAACGAAACTGACAATGACCATCTTTTTTCAGGCGGAACAAGACTTTACAAAAATTTCAGTAAATTCGGTAATGGTGATTTCACCTTTGCGTACAGTTCTGGAAAAGACTATCAGATTGATGCTGAAAAATCTTACGAGGGGTACGCGACAGCTTTGAACTACAGTATACCTTTTGGAATCGAAGGTTTCTACGTTGGGTACTTGAAAAATTATTTTTTGAGTTTTGGACATTTTAGTAAAGGCTTCTGCGGTATGAAAGGTTCTACCCCGGGAGGAATTCTTACAAGTGCTTATAAAGGATATGCACTTTCACCATATGCCGGCAATTATCACTTTAAAGATTTTTCAAAAAACAAAAATACAGTAACAGCAATTGATATAACCACTCCAAAATCTTTTTTCAAAACAGGGTTTCAGATAGAAATAGGAAAATTCAAGATAACTATTTCGGATTTATTATTATTCGCGAATGAAGATCCCAAATCAACAATATCATCAAACAGCGATAAGAATATTTCAGGTAAAGGAAATTTTCAATACATGGGAAATGAATTTTCATGCAGACTGGATTATAAATACAATGAAATAATTATTTATGCGGAAGGTGCTACATACAAACCATCATCATATTATAAAATAAGATCAAAATATAATCAATTTATATTCAATGGTTCTGATTTTTTCTATGGAATAAATTTTGGATCAGAATTCAAATTGAGTTATTAATTGGTAAATTAAAATCTAACATAAAAAAAACGAAAACATAAATATGTAACGCATGAGCCGAGCATCAACCCAGCAACGACTTCGATCACTGTATGGATTTTCATAACTACTCTGCTAATGCCTACAGCGACTGCAAAAATCAAAATTATACCTATAACCCATTTGTTAGGAAACATAATTGATAGAGATGCCCATATACTGAATGCTAACGAGGTATGTCCCGAAGGTAGTCCACCTTTTAAAGGATGCCCATGTCCAAAATAAGCTTTAATGATAATAACCAGAATCATAACAACTATCATGGAAAATATCGTAACATCACCGCCTGTATGCTTAGCTATCTGAAGACCATTGTAATAAAAATACCGAATGTATGGAATTATTACATAAAAGGCGACAACTAGTGACATCGCTGCCGCAATAAGCACTGCTCCTGCGGCGACATCCTTTGCAGCCTTAGCCTTGTCGCTGATAAACGGTGAAGCGATATCAACTGTCTCTTCGATCGCGGAATTAATCATCTCAGCGACAATAACAATAGACGCGACTATCGAAAGAATTATAAATTCTTCCTGACGTATTCCGAATGCGAAACAAAATATCAGCAAAAACATAGTTGCTATCAGATGAAAACGAATATGCGCCTGTGTTTTAGCGGCATGTAAAATTCCCTCAATCGCGTAGTTAGTAGAATTATAAAATCTATTCGCCAGATACTTAATAAAACCCATTTATATATTACCTCAACATCAGCTGAAAACTTTTATTAATACCGGAGAAATAATGGTGAAAATACCAGTAAACAGTAAAACCCAAAATACGATTTTTTTAAACAACAGAGCGTTTACTTTGTTATGAATTATTTCACCAGCAATTATACCAACTACAAGAAAAGGCAGCATGTATGCTGTATCGATAACATCCGCATGCAAAGCAGTATCCTGAGTAAAATATCCATATATAGAGCTGAAAAATGGATTAAATGTTTTATCAGTAATAAAAAGCACAGTATTTAATGTTGTCCACAATAAACATAGTGTGGCACGGAACTGCCCCTTCTCCGGCAATGCTCTTGCCGCGTATAATACGATGAAGGGTCCGCCCGACGCGAAAGCTCCATGAATCAAACCACCCATCACTAGAATAATATAATAAACCCAAATCGGCAGTGATGACACTTCCCTCTTCTGATAAATCCGTTTCAATTGAATTACTGATGTAAAAACAATAAATACTCCTAGAAACAATTTCAGAAAATCAGTAGGCAAACTAGTGAAGGCGATTACTCCGAACGGGAAACCTATCGCAGCAAAAAATACTATAATACCGTACTGCTTAAAATTAATATCCTTAAACTTTGTGATTACAAAATATAAAGCGAGTATCCACGCTATGACAGTCAACAATACCTTAGCTTTCTGAATGCTTAGCAGTGCTGTAACAAAAGGAAACGCAAGTACAGTACAGCCAAAACCTGTGACAGCCTCAAGAGCATGTGTTAAAAAAACTATAATTCCAGTTATTATCAATGCTGTGCTCATATAATCTCCATTTTTTTATTTGAACCGTACCCTTAAGGGTACGGTTCAAAGGGTACGGTTCAAATATATTATGATTCAAGCAGGTTGTTCTCCGCTGTACTTTTCAGCAGCAGCCGCGCATTCCGTCAAGCTCAATATCCAAAGTTTTATTAATTCTTGTTTGATGCCTTCCGCCTTCAAACTTAGTTTCCATAAATTTATCTATCATATCTTCAACTTTATCTTTATACTGTATCCGACCGCCGAACGCGATAAAGTCAGGATTATTATGAGCCTTGGTCATTTCAGCGGAAAACAAATCACATAGTAATGAACAGCGGATACCCTTCACTTTATTTGCCGCGATAGATATTCCGATACCTGTTCCACAGCAAAGGATTCCGAAATCATAACCGCCGGTCTTGAATTCAGTGCAGGCAATTTTCGCGATATCAGGATAATCCACACTTTCAGTTGTGTCAACTCCAACATTAACAACATTGTGTCCCTTACCCTTTAAGTGCTCGATTATTTTTGCTTTGAGCTCTACAGCTCCATGATCTGATCCTATTACTATTTTCATTGGG
>CAYLTM010000011.1:44885-47434 GCA_964386495.1 uncultured Leptospirales bacterium | reverse complement strand
TGTACCCGATCAGGCTATCGAAGTTAAATCGACAGCCTGACTAAATAGTTCTTAATTTTCAGGCAGACTATCCATTTCAATTTCGTGAATATAATAAAATAATCAATATTTTTTGTAAAGACAAATTTATTTTAATGTTGTAAATTTTTATAGAGTGAGAATTTCACCAGTTTATTGAATCACCATCAAAAACTGGTCCATCAACGCATGCACGTTTCATACCCTGTTTAGTTTTTACAGAGCAGCCGGAGCATATTCCGATACCGGATCCAAAGTAGTTTTCCAAAGAAACTTCATGATCAATAGCATACCCTGATAATATTTTACTGCATGATTTCATCATTTCATGAGGACCGCAGGTATACGCAAAATCATAATTATTTTCTTTTAGAATTTCTAAAAGCATGCCGTCCGCGAAAATCTTTTTTCCGAGGCTTCCGTCATCTGTCGCGATAAACATTTTATCTGAAAGGGACTGGTAATCATTTATTAAATAAGCAAAACGGGATGATTTCGCGGCGTACAGATAATGCACGGTATTTCCTGATTGTTTGAGACGCTTCATTAGATAGTAGAGAGGTGCGTTCCCAACCCCGCCGCCGATTAGCAGAATATTTTTGCTGTTATTAAGCGTAAAACCTTTACCAAGAGGGGTGGTGATTACAATATTATTTATGTCGCTTTGTTTTAAAACTTTTGTTAATCGTCCATTTTTTTTGAAAATTATTTTGACCATCCCATTGTCATAATCAAAAATAGAAAAGGGACGGCTCAGCAAAGGATCGAGAAATCCTGAATTATTTTTCAAATTAATAAACTGTCCGGGTTCAGGCGCAATATTCATCGCGGCATCTATGCGATAATGATTGTCGGAAATTTTTATTGGGTAGCTCATGTTAATCCTGTTCAATAATTTGCGGTACAACGATGAAACCGTCTTTAAAAACCGGTACTATTTTAGCAATATCATCAATAGGAAGAGATTCAGCGGCAACATCGTTTCTGAAAATAGTTTCGTGTTCAACAATAAAATCTGTCGGATGTACATTGTCGGTATCCAACTGGTTAATTTTGTCCACATAATTTAATATATCTGATATTTCTGTGATTAGTTTTTCTTTTCGTGAATCGCTGATTTTCAAACGGGCAAGGTTGGCAGTTTTGTCTATGGTGGCTTTATCAATTGACATGGAAATCTCCTAAGTTACTGATTATTGGATCTGTCTTTAAATTTTTTCAAATCGTTGCGATATTCTACACGTGCCAGTTCTACATCAACTATTTTTTTTCCGAATTTGCTGTCAATTGTAACCAGAAATTTTATATTTCTATATTCAACCGGAGTTTGTTCGAAAATTTTGTAATAAATCACTGAATCATTGGGCAGTATGAAATCAAATTCATAACCAATAGTATCATCGGCTAAATCGATATCTTCAAATTTATACCTATCAGTTATCATTCTCCTTGGTTGTTCAAGATTTTGGGTATTCATAAATTGGAGTTGATAAGAAAATTTTGCATCTGATGCAAAATTAATCGCATTATATATTTCTCCATTACAGCTGATTTGAAAATTTACAGGATATAGTGGCTGGTCGGTAGTATTTTTTATAATAATCTGATATATAGAATGGGCTTCGCTCCATTTTCTTGGTGATCTGTTAATCTGTGTGTTATATAATTTAAAATCCCTCAGATCATCGATTTCTTTTTGAGTTAACCATTCAATCGATACGTCGCATGATACAGTTCTCGCAATAGCGGTTTTAGAGGAAATCTCGGTGTCGAGTTTATCGACAGGGCGTATCTGATGCTCTATTTTATTACTCGCGCAATTTATTATTGATAAAAGGATACAAAAAAAGATGCCTGTTAGGCATCTTTTTTCTATATAATAAATAAATAATTTATTAACGTTTCGAGAACTGAAAACTTTTTCTAGCTTTTTTATGACCATATTTTTTTCTCTCAACCTGTCTTGGATCTCTTGTAAGAAACCCGCAATTTCTCATGGTTTTTTTGAGTTTTTCGTCAAATGTTGTTAAACATTTTGCAATGCCCAGTCTTGCAGCTCCCGCCTGACCAGTCCATCCGCCGCCGTCTACATAAATATCTATATCGAAGGAGCTTAAATGTTCAGCTGCTTCTAATGGCTGTCTAATAACAAGACCTAGTGTTTTTCTACGGAAATACAAGTCCATCGGCTGATCGTTAACCTTAATGACTCCTGACCCCTGTTTCAAATAAACTTTTGCAATTGAAGTTTTTCTTCTTCCTGTAGCGTAAATTCTGTTTGCCGTCATTTATACCCTCATTTTATTTCGATTTTTTCTGGTTTTTGGCTTTCATGCGGATGTTTAGCACCAGCATAAACTTTAAGGTTTCCAAACAATGATTTTCCTAATTTTGTTTTTGGAAGCATACCTTTAATAGCGTGCTCAATAACAAATTCCGGTTTTTCCTGAAGATACTTTTTGATATTAGTATATTTGTCGCCGCCCGGATAACCAGAGTGTCTAAAATATTCTTTCTCATCAGCTTTCTTG
>CAYLTM010000011.1:42353-44875 GCA_964386495.1 uncultured Leptospirales bacterium | reverse complement strand
TCGGCATTAATAATGATAATATTATCACCCATATCCAGGTGGTATGAGAATGTAGGCTTATTCTTGCCTTTAAGAATTCTCGCCGCTTCAGAAGCTAATCTGCCTAGAACTTTTCCTTCAGCATCGATTACGAACCATTTTTTTTCAATTTCTTTTTCTTTAAGTGCAAATGTTTTCTGTATCATAATGTTCCTCAGTAATATATTCCTTTAAAAGCCATAGTTATTAATGGCTATGGTTATTGTCAATAGAAAATATCAATTAATAAGCTAAATGCGAAAATTAATTTAAAAGTAAATTTTCATTGCATATTACGCTTTGTATCTTTCCATGGCAATAAAAAAACCCGCTTGTGCCGCGAGGGATAAAGCCGCTTTAGAACCTGGGTACAGGTGGGTTCCCGCATGAACATTTGGTTTTCTCCCGTTAAGGAGTATAACCTAAGGGCTCAGATATAAGGATCCCAAGCGGATAGTAGGTTCAAGGGCATAAAACCCTAGCACGAACACAGCAGGCTTTAAGTCAGAGACTATATATGCAGGAAATTATTCAAGAAAAATTTATGAGAACAGTAAAAGAAATAAAAATAGCCATAATATCAGTTGAATCGAAGTTTAGTAATATTGCTGAAAAAATTTTAGAAATACCTGGAATTGAGTCTATTTATTTTGAAAATGATTCGCAGCTGCCGGGTATCATTAAGCGGTTGAAAGAACGCGGTTGTAAAGCAAAAGAAGTAATTGTTATTAAAAATTTTAACGGGCGATTTTTTGAAATTTGTCCGGGTTCGCCAAAAGTAATATGCTGCAATTATAGGCTGATAAATACTGGTTTTAATTGTTTGTATAATTGTACTTATTGTTATTTGCAATATTATTTAAATTCTTATGGGATTATGCTTTTTTCAAATTTTGAAAACTGTATAATTGAGCTGGAAAATTTTGCCGCTAATTCGGATTCTGACCGTGTTTACAGAATCGGTACGGGAGAATATACGGATTCTCTGATGATTGATGAGGTAACTGGTTATAGCACGATGCTGATAAACGCTGCGAAAAATCACGCGAATATCATGCTCGAGTTGAAGACGAAATCCAGTTGTGTTGATCACCTTTTGGCTATTCGTGAAAAGGGCAACGCCGTAGTCGCATGGAGTCTGAATACTGATAAAAATATAGCTGAATATGAGGCGGACACTGCTTCTTTGGATGAAAGATTATTAGCCGCAAAAAAATGTGCTGACAACGGATATTTTATAGCTTTTCATTTTGATCCGATAATAATATATGATAATTGGAAAAACGATTACGCGGGGATAATAAAGAGAATATTTACAGAAGTTAATCCTGATAAAGTTGTATGGATATCACTAGGCGGGTTCAGATATTCCGCGAATTTTAAAGATATTATAATGAATGCTTTCCCCGGTGAAAAATTGACCGCTGAGGAACTTTTTCCGGGACTCGATGGGAAATACCGTTATTTAAAACAGATACGTATTGATATGTACAAGTTCATGAAAGAGCGGATTCTTTCATATTCAGATAAAGTATTCGTTTATATGTGCATGGAATCAGCTGATGTATGGCAGCAGGTTTTCGGAAAAAATTATGAAAATTCATTTGACCTTGAAACTGATTTTTCCGAAAAATTAAAAGATAATTTTTTGCATTGAGGTTAGGGATTTAATATACTTATTAGTGGTTCAGGAAAAATAATCAAAGAGGGAATAATTTTGGATATAGATGTTAATTTGTCGAAAAATGTCGGTGAATTATACAATTCTATAGGTGTTGATAAACTAAACGATCGATTAAAATCATTAGAAGAACAGACTTTATCTGATGGCTTCTGGAATGATCAGGATAATGTGTCAACAGTCAATAAAGAAATCAGTAGGCTTAAAAAGAAAATTGATCCTTGGAAAAATATTTTAAAGAATATTAGTGACAATATTGAACTGCTTGATATAGCTGTTGAAGAAAATGATCTGCCTGTCCTTCAGGAAATTTTACAGAATTCTATAAAAATTAAAGAAAAATTCAGTGAACTGGAAAATGTTGAGTTGTTATCCGGTGAGGATGATTTTTTAAACGCGTTTCTAACAGTGCATGCAGGAGCGGGCGGCACGGAGTCGCAGGATTGGGCGAATATGCTGTATCGGATGTATTGCCGTTGGGCGGAAAATAACGGATACAGTTATGAAGTTGTTGATTACATGACTGGTGAAGAAGCCGGAATAAAGACTGCAACAATTCTTGTAAAGGGTGATAATGTATATGGTTATCTGAAGGGCGAAATGGGCGTGCATAGACTAGTTAGAATATCACCTTTCGATGCGAATAAACGGCGACACACATCTTTTGCGTCAGTCGAGATTGTTCCTGAAGTTTCCGATGATATTAATGTAGACATTAATTCTGATATGAAAGATGTAATTCAGTTGTCCGACAAAATCAGTATGAAGTTAAAATATCCTGAATTTTCTTTGGCACAAAAGTTATCAAAAATGGATTCGGCCA
>CAYLTM010000011.1:31241-42343 GCA_964386495.1 uncultured Leptospirales bacterium | reverse complement strand
ATAGTTGTTGCCTGTCAGAATGAGAGGTCTCAACATAAAAATAAAGCTTTCGCGATGAAGGTTTTAAAGGCGAAACTTTATGAAAGAGAAAAAGAATCACAAAAAGAGAAGCTTGATGAGAAGGTTGGCGAACGAAAAGATATTTCATGGGGCAATCAGATACGGTCATATGTTTTTCAGCCATATACTCTTGTTAAGGATCATCGAACCGGGGAAGAAACCGGAAGTGTCGAATATGTTCTGGATGGGGATATTAATAAATTTATCTACGCTTATTTAAAATTGCTTAAAATTACAAAGGTTTAATTTTGCTGAATTTTATAAGAAACATAATAAAAAAAAATGATTTTCAAAAAATAGATTTTGGTGAAGAATTTGATCTGTTTGGACAACAGGTTAGTTCCAACCGGCGTTTTTTGAATACTTTTACGGAAAAGGATATTCTGAAACTTATGGAAAAGTCAGGATTGTCCGATTTTCTGAAAAAAAGGAAAATAGAAAATACGAGTGTGAGATTCAAGTATGATGATAATATGGTTAATCAGCTACAGGTATATTTTAACGAATATTCAGATGACAATGTTATTATTGATCTACGTCTTTCCGAATCGAAATATCTGCCTAAGAAAGAAGGTATCAAATTATTGAAACAAACTCCTTTTGAGGTAATAGTCGTTGAGTGGCTACAGACGCGCGATCCCTTCAGAAAGGAGTTTCCTCCGAATAAGCCTCCATTGCCCGGGCAACCATATCCGTCATTAGGATGTCTCGGATACCTAATGATGATGATGTATTTTGTCGCGAAAATTGTGACCAAGGATGCTTTTCTAGATATACCGGATCATCTGCACCTGTCGTTAATGTACGCTAAAAAATTTAAATTTCTGAATCCTGAAAATGAGGGTACTATAAGAGCTATAATCCGCGATCTTGAAGATCACCGGTTTTCCGATGTTGCATGGGGCTCGATAACAAAAACAATTATTGTAAAAAATACTGGTCAGCCTTATATATATATACCAGCAGAACAGGTATTTCCGATATCCGGCAGAATGAATAAATATTTCCATTCAAGAGAATACAAGGAAACTGTTAAAAGGTTTAAAAATGTGAAATATGAAATGGATTATCCTTTAATGGTTCAGCGGCGGGAAGATCTTCTTAAGAAAAAGAAAATTAGTGAATTATAGGTGATTATGCGATCATTTCATAAAACTAATTTTTCAGAGTTTCCTTCAATGATTCGCCGATAATTTCTTTTAGAAGACGGCTCTGTTCAAGTTCGCTTAGATCTTTTTTTAATTTCACTGATCTGTTATCGAGGTCGGCTTCGCATTTTGATGTGTAATCAGCAATAATCGCGATTGTATCATCGATTTTGTTCAGTAATTTTCGTATATAGGAAAACTGTTCCGAGTATACCTTGTCTGAAAAGTTGATACTATTGATACCCAGAAGTCCGCAAATTTTCATTTCGCAAGTTTTTATGTCAAAGGACAATATATCCGCTTCATCAGCAAGAGCACTATTAAGACTTTGATAATCATCAAGGTCATCTCTATTTGAAATAATACCTGAATATACCGATTTTTGATTGGCGAGCATCTTTTCCATGATATTGAGCCTGCGATCTAAAAGCTCCTCCATGGTGATTGCAAGATTTTTAATATCATCCCTCAATAGAAAAACTGCCTTTAGCCGTGGAGGTGAACGCGTCATTTTTACTTTCTTTTGCGGAAATTTGGCTCCAGGCTTCACGAAGGTCAATCATTAGCTTTATTACTTCATCGATGATTTCCTTATTTTTCTGGATGTTCGCTTCAAGTAGTCTTTTTTTGAAATATATATACAGACTTAAAAGATTATTCGCTACTTCACCGCCAGTTTCCATGTTTAGCGATAACATCAGCTCTGTTATAATGTCCTGTGCTTTGATAATGTTAGTGTTAACAATATCATATTTTTTAGGCTCAATATTATCTATAGCTGTTTTAAGAAACTTAATTGCTCCGTCGTATAGCATTACTATCAGTTTGCCCTGATTTGCTGTGACTATCTCTGTTTGTTTATATTGAGCATAAGGATTTTTGTTGGTAACGGCCATTAACTCCTCCCGAACTAATTAGTAAAACTACGGCTACTTCATTATCGGCAAATAGTCAAAAATATTTAACAAATTATGTGTTTTGTATATTGTAACGGATAAAAATCCTAATGCTGTGATTATATTTTTTTGTCGGGTATGTAGAGTTTTTCGATGAAGTGTTGTTTTGTCAGTTAATTTCCTGATTTATTATTTCACGTAACTCGTATTCTGTTTTTGGATTCATGGAATTAATTATTTTTTGAAGATCATTCGTCATTGAAGTCGCGGCATTTTTTTGACCAAAAAATTCTTTAAATGTAGGCGGATTTCCTTCAGAAAAGTTCCATTTTTTCATTGCTTCTGAATATATTTTCATCTTGTCTTCAAACATTTCTATTGAGTCTGTTCCTCGTATCACTTTATTGAAGTTATCTTTACTTTGACAGCAATTCTGATACACTTTTCCGCTGCTGCATGGGCATAATTCATTATTTTTAGATTTTTTCATATTTACATATCCTAAGAATTAAATTATTTTAAATTTATTGTTGTCGGTTCATCCTTGCAGTAATTGTTATGATTGTCAATACTATATGATTTCATTTTTTTAGATATCTATCAAATTTTCCCCCATGCGTCAGACCGCAACCTAAAGGGCGCAGTTCATTCTAAAGATAACTACATCGCCAGTTCATCCATTTTCCTGTAATGAAATAATCTGTTCAATTAATATATCTATATTGGTATAAGGATTGAGCTCATATACTTTTGTACCCTTAGGATTGCTTGATCTCTGATACTTTTGAATTGATTTCGCATTTTTCATAGCAATATCCAGTTTTGTTTTTGTTTTTTGAAAAATATCAGTCGATCCTTTTGAATAATCAATATGGTTTTTATCTTTTAATAATTTTATTATTTCATCACTTTTATAGAATACTCTGCTTGTGTATTCAAAATGCAAAAGTATCCAATATTCAAACGAGATTGAAGAAAATGCTATGTTGATATTATTTATATCAGCCATATAATAATGCGAAAAGGGTATTTGAGAATTTCTATTGGTTTTTCTTTTATTTGCTTTTTCGAACTCAGTTAGTTTTTCAGTAAGTTTTTCCGGATAAAATTTACTATTATATGTATCAAATCCATAATAAGGAACAGTATCAATTTTAAATTTTTTACTCTTTATTTCCGGAAAATGTCTATTTCAGTTTTTTCAAATATCTATCAAATTCCTCTTGTGATATCGTATAATCGACAGTAAATTTTCGTATATTTGCTATGATTAAACCTTTTTTGTCAAAGTATGTATACCCAAAAGCATCCTCTTCAATTCTATATCCTAGCGATAGTGAACGCTCACGCATCGCAATTAAAAGAGCATTTTGTGTAAGCATTATGTGACTATTGGAATGGATCATTTATTATACGTTCCTCAGCAAGACGAATATTCGCCCATCCATATGTATCATCATAAGATTTCATATATTCTTCGGTTAATGGATTTCGTAATTCCGAATTCTGAATACTTGGTATGAAATTTTTATTACTTTTTAATCCTTCAATAAATGTTTCCTGTTTGATACTATTAAAAATAATCCACAGATCATCATCCGAGCTTATGAACAAGGATTTCTCATCTATTAAATTAAGACGGCTCATCTGTCCGACTTTATCAATAAATACCTTTGTTAGATGCATATACATTTGCCGAGACATATCCCGTAGAGAATTGTTGTCTTCGCATGGAAAGGTTTGCAAATCGTCAGTATCAAGGCAAATTACACCGCCGGTTTTAGACACGCGATTGTAGTATGTAAGCATATGCAGATGATAATCCATTGTTGTATTGGATGTCATGATAATTCCATTTTTATAAATACTTCTAAGGTGTACAATTGCAATACCAACTGCATTTTTAGTGAAATATTCATTATTCATAATTAATCATATCCTTTTTCAATTTCATAGCTGCAGACTTACGTAAGATCTAAGCATAGAAAGAGCATTCTGCGAATATACTGATTTGTCAATCTTTTTCTTGTTATATCACCTCTATCATACTGCATCCCTCAACAGGGGAGAATGCTCCCCTGTTGAGCGTTCCCAGTCATGCTCCCCCTGTTCACTCCAGATACAGCTTCTCCACTAGCTCGTCTACTTTCTTCTCGAAAAAAATCCGCGTCTGCCAGCTTGCCGGACTTCTTGTATTCAAGGATCTTTTTTACATACTCTTCGATTTTCATGCAGTGATCATATTTTGTTTTGTCAGACGTGTCGGGTATGTAGATAGGGAGCTTTTCGATGAAGTAATGGACCATTCGTATAATACTTTTTTAGATGTCAAATTCTTCTGGTTAATACATATATTGCCTGATCATCATTAAGGGCTGACTTAATATCAATAATTACTGTATTCAACGCATCAATTTGAGGTACCAAATCTCTGATGCAGGCTGTTTCTGAATTTGCACGAACATCTAATTCAATGTTTTTTAATTTGTGTATTAACTTTCGGTATTTATTCTTTTTTTTAAAACTATATGATGGTCCAACTACATCTAAATGATATTGCAATTTGAATTTGTAATTATTATTAATATAAATAAAAATATCTTTCAGACCTCTAAATAAATGTTCCTGAATTGAATTATTTTCAATTTTAATTATTTCAAGATTGTCTCGGTTCTCATACATATTTCTATAATGATTTAAGGCATCTCTAAAATTATATAAAGGTGACGCATTATAAGGTAAATTGATTTCTTTTGCAACAAGTTCTAAAGCTGATGAAAAAGAAACAAAATTATCAATTTCTTCCGCAATATCATTAATTATTTTCTCCGATTCAGTCACTGTTATTTGATATCCTGAAACGGATATTCTTCAATTTCATCTTCAAGAATATGTCGGTTTGTCGGTACTTTTCCGTAAACATTGGATGAATGTACTATGGGTTCATAAATTTTTGATTTTGAAAAAACATTTTCAATATTTTCAAAAGAAACAGCATTATCATTTTTTACAGTATTATATAAGCTTAATATACTTTTTGCCAGTTCATTATTTCTCATTTTTTGTCCTCGAATTTATTTTGATAAAAGCTTTCTTCGATTTCTCTTGCTTTTTTTAAAAAAGCAAAATTAAAATTTTCAGTTTTTAGCGGATCCAATTTAGTTTTGATTCCATCATATTCTTCATCTGATATAATACAATTATTTCTTAGTCCAGAAATTAAATTTTTGAAAATATAACTATAAGCCTCATCAGATCTTTTTATAGAATATTGATCTAAAACAATCTCCACAGCATCTTTATCCTTTTCGACTAAAACATTTCGGCTTTTTATGTAATCCTGTATATACCTGGCATATTTCACATCACAATCCGAGTCATTCCAATTTTCAATAGCCAACACACATTTTACATTATTTCGATGATAACGCGACGAATATAGATAAATAAAATCGGACAAATTCATAAAATATCTCTAAATTTTTATTGTGATATAATTGTCATAATAATTACTTTTTTGTCAATCTTTTTCTTGTTAATAGAATTATATTCCCCTGCTAGACCGTACCCTAAAGGGCACGGTTCTATATTCTCAGGTGAACCGCACCCTTCAGGGCGCGGCTTACTCTGGCGATAGTCTTGATCACTCCAGATATAACTTCTCCACCAGCTCGTCGATTTTCTTTTCATAAAAATCCGCGTCCGCTAATTTACCCGCTTTCTTGAATTCAAGAATCTTTTTGACATACTCTTCGATTTTCATGCAGTGATCATATTTTATTTTGTCAGACGGGTCGGGTATGTAGATAGGGAGCTTTTCGAGATACTGACGGTTGCAAGACCAGAAACCTCCACGAAATGGAGTTGAAATTTTTGATAAATATTTACTCAAAATTTTAGAATTTAATAATCCAAGGACATGATAGACTAAATTTTTGTATTCATTCTTTAAAATCACACCTCCAACATCTACATTGTCAAGACACCAAGAACCAGTCTCATCATATATTGCCTGTATCTCATGAACAAGACGAGGAACACAGATTTTTATCCAATTTTGTTTGTCAATATTCTGATTTCTACCGAATCTATACCAATCAACTCCCTTAAATTTTCCACCTTCTCTCTCTTCAAGAATTTTTTTGTTCTCTATTAAATAATTCCAAATTTTTGGTGCGTCTTTTTCAATTTCTTTTTTTTGTATAAGAACAGCTTTTCCTTCTATAATATTATAGGGAAATATTACATACTGCCGATTTGATGGAAAACCATATTTTTTCACATCAAGCCCTGAAATAATATGCCTTATGAATTTTTTCTCTAATTCAACCTCACGATTTAACGATTTAGAATAAAGTAGATAATATATTTCTGTTTCAGATATATAATCCATAATGTAAATTTTATCTGCACTTGTTTGTATTCCAACAAAAATATTATCACATAATGAACCAAGTTTTGGAAATTTTTCCAATTTATCTGAAAATGACAATTCATCTTCTGAATGTAAAATCCAAGGTCTTTCAGTAATACGGGAGAATTGGATATCGGTATAATTAATATTAATACATTCATCAGAGCATTCAGAATATTTGAAATTTACATTTGGTTTTTTTGTTAAAAACAATAAACAGGTATAAGTTGTTGCATCGCGGAATACCTGAAAATCCTTAAAATTTACTATTTTAGAGAGATGTCCTCCTGTCACAATTTGGTTTCGGATTAATTCGCCATATTCTTGTTGCATAAATTTATTCGGCAAGATCATGCCAGATACACCATTTGAATTCAATAGTTGAAGAGCTTTTTCAATAAAAACAACATATATATCATAATTTTTTGCGCTCCCTGCATTGTAAATCTTCTTGTAAAGCTCAACAGCCTTAGGAGCCCAGGACTGCATTTCCTGAATTCTGATATATGGCGGATTGCCGATAACGCAGTCGAAACCACCCTGCTTCATAACATCGGGAAAACCTCGTCCGTTCCATTCGTTTTTGGTGCGGTCGTAAACACCTTCAGCATCCCAGTCGAACGGAGTGATAGTATCATCCCCGAACATATCATTCTGGAAAAGCTGTTCGCGTGTTATCAGCGAATTTCCACAGCGGATATTTTTTATTAAGTCAGGCAGGATGGAGCCCCTCATGAAAAGGACTGATTGTTTTTTATATTCAGCGTCAAATCCGTCATCGAGAAGTTTCAGGTAGAGACTCATCATCGCGACTTCGGTTGCCTCACGGTCTATGTCCACGCCGAAAATATTGTTCTGCAGAATTTCGCCTTTCTTTTTTATGGAAAGCTTTATCTGTCCGTCGGGGGTTTCGTAGAAATCGTCCTGGTATTTTTTGATAGTTTTGTTATTAAGGTAAAACGCGGTATGATATTTCATAAGATAATCGTAAGCACCAATCAGAAATGAACCGGAACCGCAGGCTGGGTCGAGAATTTTTACAGTGGAAATTTCCTCCGGTTTTAGACCGTCAATTTTCTTGCCGACTGTTTCCTTGACTATGGTATCGACTATGTACTGTGGTGTGTAATAAACTCCGCCGGCATGGCGGACCTCAGGTTTTTCTTCAACCTTCGCTCGGTGAGCGTCAGTCAGACGGATTTTGCTGCCGAGAAACCTTTCATAAATGCGTCCAAGAAGTTCCGGTTCGATGATGTCGAACTGAAACGGTGAATAAGGCGGATAAAGTTTTTTAATAAGTTCTCTGAGAATTTTATCGTCGATAGCAAGTGTTTCACTGAAATGCGGTTTGAATAGCCAACCGTTGTAATCAGTATTCAAATTTGAAAAAACAGGGAGAAGTTTTTTATAAATGTCATCTTTATCGGATATAAGGTTATATAGAATATTATCTTCTATTTCACGATCTTCAAGATTCCTGATAAAGATTACTCTGTCAAGAATTCTTTGCACAGATTCATTCATTTCATCATTTGTTAGTGTTGGATTTCTCACGGCGATATGACGGGCAAGTTCTTCACGCCACAAAACCAGTTCATCAAGAAATTCTCTGTCAAGAGTTTTGGTGTTTTAACTGACTTTCCCGAAAAGGTTTTGCAGACTGCCTAATGAAACCGCATTCTTGGAAAAAGTGTCGTAAAGCAAGTCCCATTTTTCAGAATAGTTTTTATACTGGAAATCAAATTGTTTCAGCAGTCACTGAAGGGGATTATCATAAAGAGGACGTTCGAGAGCGTTGAAAACACGGAACTCTTCAAAATCTGTAAGGATGATTATTGGTGCTTTACCATTCGTAGAAAACGCGTAACGTTTAGCCTGAAAAACCGGATCCTTATCAGTCAGCGCGACTGATGGAGCCTTCGCCTCAACGAAAAATCTGAGTTTACCGTTTATGTTAAATGCATAGTCCGGCTTTTTTGTCATCATGTTATCTTTCTGTCGGTATTCCCTATAAATATCCCAAAGATGTTTCTGTAGATTAGTCTGTTCGAAATCCCAGCCAAGTGCCTGGAAAAACGGATCAATGAAGCGTGACCGGACTTCAGTTTCCTGAAAATCCTTCGACTTGTAATAAGTCAGGGCTTTGTCGAAATCATCAATTTTCTGTTCAATTAAAAGTTTGCCATCCGATCTTTTCATACTTGTTCCTCAAAAATCTTCACAATCTCAATTTGCAGCTCTGGAAAAAGTTTGGTGCTGATAATGTCATTGTCGCTGAAAGTCGTGGGTTTACCATATTGATTATTTTCGTTTAGCGAAAAAACCATAATCATTTTTTCTGTCGGATAGACAATCCAGTATTCCTTCACACCATGTTTTTCATACAGATTAAGTTTGTCTTTCGCGTCGCGTCCAGCTGTCGATGCAGAAATAATCTCGATAATAAAATCGGGAGCGCCTTTACAGCCTCTGTCATCAAGTTTGGATTTGTCGCACACAACAAGAATGTCGGGCTGAACCACCGTTAGAATATCTTCATCCCGCTCATTTTTGTCAGGGAGGCGGACATCAAAAGGAGCAAAGTAAACCTGACATGGTTTACCATCAAGATAGTCTGCAATTTTCCTGTAAATATTGCCAGCTACATTCTGATGAATCCTTAATGGTGCAGGACTCATCATAAATGGCTCACCATCAATGATTTCCCACCGCTCCCCATCAGGCCAGGTAAGATAATCACCGTATGTATAGATTTCATCAAGTTTAACAGCTAAGTTCATATTCGCCTCCAGTGAAATTATGTGCCACACTATGTTAGAACTAAATAATTAGTAGTGAAAAAATCAATCCGAAGATTCCAGTTGTGGCAAGCACGATCACAGCTTTTTCCGGCATTTTGCCATTATTTAGCATAGCCTTCCCGAACATTCCGAAAACTAATGGATGCACTAAAAATGGCATCGCAAAAATAAATGGAATAAGCAGAGATGCGTTTTCACCGAACATTCCTCCCTGAGTTGCTGCGAACAATCCGAAGTGTGAGAGTGCTGATGATGTAGCCATTGCTGAATTATTGATAGTCATACCAAATAGTCCAAGCAGTAGAAAACTCCCGAACACCGCTGTTAACTGCCATCCGAGGCAAAAGATCATCAGGCTTTTAACTTCGCCCGATTCATTTTCTGCTGATTTTCTAAGTTTTACTAAGGATAGAATTGTAAGCAGCACTCCAATCAATGCAACTATGGTAATTGGTAGAAAAGCAAATTGATTATGCTTCGCACTGTACGCGAGTATTGAAAAGACAAATATATGACCAACAAAAGGAACGTTTATCATAATCGGTGCCCTAGCTGCGGCTTCCTGTCCGAGATCACCTGCTGTACATGCCCCAGTTAATCCAGAGTGAGAAAGTGATCCTGCCATTCCAGGTGCAAGATTTCTCACATGGTTTCCTTTTCCAGCTATAATCAATAATGCCAGACCGCCAAACATCCAGAAAAGCTGTCCGAAAAAACCGAAACTCATAACAGCTTTCATATCCTGCAGTTTAAAAGCTTCCATAATTCTGGATCCTCCGACAAGGAAATTTGCAGCAAGCACTACCGGAATTCCCGCAAATAACATTGATCGGATTGTTGGTCCGAATTGCCATCTCGATAGGAAAAAACCTAGAGTGCAGGATAAAATCATAGCGAAAAATATTTGCGGAAGTCCTATAAGAGGCTTAATCCATATTGATAAATAATATGAAAGTACAAATACCGCTAAAATAGTCAGTAGTTCTATAAATCCTTTTCTGATATATACAGGTTTGTCTTTTATTGAGGCTCTGCTGTCGATTAGGATTAATGAAAATACAAGGCCTATGTATGTCATGAGCAGGTAAAAATTACTAAAGATATCATTCTCGGCAGAACCGATAATCATCTTGTATGCGCCATAAACGCCAATTAAAATAAATATTGATCTCAATATGTAAATAAGCTGAGTTCTTTTAGTACCTAACACGACTTCTTCCTGCGAAGGTATAACCAATTCTTCAATTTCAAGATGGTGATTGTACAGAATTTTGTACAGTTCCTGCCCTCCGACAAAAAATGATACAATGAGTGCGATAACAGTAACGTTGCTTATAAGTATTATTATTGGAAATTCAGGAAGACCTTCTGTCGCGACCTTACTTTTTACCATAAGAAAACCCATTAAAAGACCAAAAACTACTATAATAAGTATTGGAGAATATTTTGTTCCTGCCACGACAGTTCTAGATATCAGAACTATTGGTATTAGAATAATAAAAACGAGTATCAATTGATTAAATAATGTAATATCCATATGTGCCTCATTTATTATAAGATTATGTTCAATAAAATTTTATTGTATAAAATTATTTAACAAATTTTATGAAACATAATCTAAAATTGTTGATTGTATCACATTGTCAAACATTTTTTATGTTTATGATTTAATAACCTTGTATCTGTTTACTGTTGCTTACTAGTGCAGCGGAGGGCGTTTCCACCATCTATTTGTGAACAAACACTTAATCTTAGTATTTGTAATCAGACATTATTTGATTTA
>CAYLTM010000011.1:29104-31231 GCA_964386495.1 uncultured Leptospirales bacterium | reverse complement strand
TTCCATTAAAAGATCACACCTGTCGGTGAATAGTCCGTCAGCACCGAATCTGTTAACGATCGCGAACTGCCATTTCTGATTAACCGTATATAGATGTACCGCAAGCCCCATATCGTGTGCTTTTTTTGTCTGCCACGGCCATCCTTGAAACGCGTCCGGTCCTATACCCGCACCGATATTTTGTGCTTCCGAAAGCCGGGTGTTCCAATCAGACAGTTTATTAGAATATAGAAGAATCCTTGGAATCTGCGGTACAGATGATTTGAATATTTTAAGACTATTAATTGAAAAGGACTGCATAACGACAGTTCCCTTGGGCATAGCATTATCGGTCAGCCAGCTATGATTTTTCATAATAGTAATCATTTTTTCTTCAATCCCCGGGTATTGTTCAGGAGTTTTTGTTTCTATGTATAATCCAAGGTATGGTTTATTATTTTCAGCGATATTAATGACTTCCTCAAAGGTAAGAATTTTCAATCCTTTAAAAGAGGTTCTTGCTCTGTCAGGGAATTTTTCGTTGAACCAGGACCCGGCATCAAGCTGTTTAAGTTCAGCAAGCGTGAAATCACCAATAATAGAATTCGCTCTATCCGGAAAAATTTTCACCGCATTAGTTTTCTCGGTAACGAAGTCGTCGTGAAAAACTACAGGTACGCCGTCTTTGGACATTTGAACATCCATCTCAAGGAAATCCGCGCCAATTTCCCGCGCGATAATATAAGACGGTTCTGTGGATTCCGGAGCGTAAAATGAAGCACCACGATGCGCAATGACCGCGGGGTAGGGAAGGTTGTGTTTTTCAGACACGTTTTTTCCGAGCTCTTTGTTGGATGATAGGTATTTTCCGAATGAAAAATATAGAATTGCCAACACGAAAATTAGTAGTGATATTTTTTTCATAGATTCCTCTAATGTTTTTGATCACTCTTGTAATGTATTGTCAAATAATCAATAGATATTTTTGGTACATGAATAATTTGCTCTGACACCTTTAATTTAGATAATTTTAATTATTTTTTAATTTTTTTTCTGAATTTTACTTTTTCAATCGTATATATTAGTAGAAGGGTTTTTTTTCTACAAATCTTGCCAACCCTTCAAACAATCGAAATCGGAGTTTATTATGATTAAATCGTCTGTGAATATCAACATTGGGAAATTATCTTTAATTGAGAATTTTTCGGAAGTCAATGATTTATCGGTCAATGAAGTTGTTGTTCTTTTACTGCGGAAAATCTTGAAAGACGGGAAATATTCCGCAAAAAAGTTTCGGGCGGTGAAGTATCAGGAGGTTGATCCTGATAAGAACTGGGATACTTTGACTGTTTATTTCGAGGATGTCGACTATGAGTTTTTTACTGATATGCGTAAGTTTTTCAAAGAATCGGTGTCTTTTTTGCTGGCGAAAGCTATCGATCTTTTTCTGACCACAATCTTGTTTGAAGTCGAAGAGATTTTACTTAACTATGAAAACTCGGACTGGGATATTTGTAGGAATGATATAGAAACGGGGGGGATTTGGACTATTATGTGGAAAAACATTGAAAATAACAGAAAAAATGAGTAAGCATGATGAGATAGTTTTTAAACCGCCTCATTGATCCCAAAATTATAATTAATTAAAACTATATTTCAGAATGAGACGGCTTGTGATATATACATATCTTATAGAATATTTTTAGTTACTATCTTGTTCTCTGACAGACCTCAGTGGTTCTGAAAAAATATGAAATTTCCTCTTTTGCGGTTTCCGGTGCGTCGGAGCCGTGTACAGCATTTTCAGTTAAGCTGTCAGCAAAATCTTTGCGGATAGTGCCGGGAGCCGCGTTAGCCGGATTGGTCGCACCCATTACATCGCGGTTTTTCTGAATAGCGTTTTCTCCTTCAAGTACCTGAACTAGAATTGGACCGGAAATCATGAAGTTTACTAGACCTTCGAAAAATGGTTTTCCTTTGTGCACAGCATAAAAACCTTCAGCTTCGTCTTTTGATAGTCTCATCATCCTTGCAGCAACTACAGTTAATCCATTTTTTTCGAAACGTGCGATAATTTCACCGATAGCGTTTTTTGCAACAGCGTTAGGTTTGATTATTGATAGTGTTCGTTCAATAGCCATAAAAGTC
>CAYLTM010000011.1:24521-29094 GCA_964386495.1 uncultured Leptospirales bacterium | reverse complement strand
CCTTTAATTTTTATGTTAAGAATTATCCGATAAGAATATTTACTTAATCGATATTATAGTACTGAACTCAAAAAAGTAAATATTCTGCAAGAAATAAATAAATTTTTTAAAAATGAAACTAAAAATTTAGAAAATGGTTTAATCAGGATGTCGATTATTACATACTGTATCAATCGATAAATCGGAGTACCGAAATAAATACGTAAATCATCACATTATGCATGATATTCTATCGAAAAGTATTCAAAACGCGGGTACTTCCTGTTTACTCGATTAGATGTCGATGTTTAATCGACATCGTGAATATAGGCGTAATTGTTAAAATTTTCCGTTAATACTTAATTAATTGTCATCTTTCATTAAAATTCTTGACAATATAGGCCTTCGAAATTAATTAGCATCAAAAAAGTAATATTTTTATCAGAAATGTTCTGTTTAGTCCTGATATATTTATTTTTTGCTTTTAAGTTAACCCGTAATACTATTTAACTCGTTTTTTAACAGGAAATTTTGTGCTTTACGGGCAGATTATTTAATTATTGCTAAGCATAGGCGGAGGATACTTATAATGTTTTTTGATTCAATGTATGGATTATTTTCAAATGATATGGGTATAGATTTAGGTACTGCTAATACGCTTGTTCATGTGAAAGGACAGGGGATTGTATTGAGCGAACCTTCAGTTGTTGCGGTTCAGACTAGCACTGGTAGAGTACTAGCTGTTGGTCATGAAGCTAAAAGAATGCTTGGCAGAACGCCGGGAGATATCGTGGCTATACGTCCGATGAAAGATGGTGTTATTGCGGATTTTGAAACTGTTGAAAAAATGATACGTTATTTTATAACGAAAGTTCATAAAAGAAAAACTCTTGTAAGACCAAGAGTTGTAATTGGTGTTCCTTCAGGGATTACTGAGGTTGAAAAGAGGGCGGTACGTGAATCGGCTGAGCAGGCTGGTGCTCGTGAAATCTTCCTTATAGAAGAAGCTCTTGCTGCTGCGATAGGAGCGAATATTCCTATTCAGGAACCGACTGGACACATGATCGTTGATATCGGCGGCGGTACAACAGAGATTGCTGTTATTTCGCTTGGCGGTATGGTAATCGCTGATTCACTTAGAATCGCGGGAGACGAGTTTGACGAAGCCATTGTAAAGTATATGAGAAATCAGTACAATCTTGTAATCGGTGAACGAATGTCTGAAGAAGTTAAATTCAAATTGGGAAATGTTTTTCCTGAAAAGAAAATTGAAGTAATGGAGTTGAAAGGAAGAGATGCTATATCTGGACTTCCTAGAACTCTTGAAATAGATTCCGCCGAAATTAGAAAAGCTGTTAAAGAGCCTATTGATCAGATTCTTGACGGTATTAAACATGTTTTGGAAAAAACACCTCCAGAGCTTGCTGCGGATATTGTTGAGCATGGGATTGTATTAACAGGCGGAGGAGCGTTGCTGAAGGGTATTGATAAATATATCAGTAAGGATACAGGAGTTCCTGTAATCAAGGCTGAAAATCCTTTGACATGCGTTGTTCTTGGCGCAGGAAAATTTCTTGAAGAAACAAAAAATCTTTATCGCGCAAATTTGAAATAGTAAACTAATTAAGTAAGAGTATATTAAGTGGATTTTCTAATACGACATAAGACAATGATTTCCTTTGTGTTTTTCTTTTTTTTCTGCATTGTTTCACTTGCTGTGCAGTCATCTACTTTCACGCTTTCTTTCGAGGGGCTTGGAAGTTTTGTTGTTATGCCTTTTCAGAAAGGGTATAATTATTCTCAGAAGGCTGTGAAGACTTTATGGGCTGGATTTACCGAGTTAAATCAAATCCGTGGAGAACTTCAGCAGGCACAAAACAAGTTGCGGGAGTATGAGAGTATAACCGAGCAGCTTTCTGAAATAAAAAATGAAAACGATCGTCTGCGGCTTTTACTGGGTTTCAGTGAAAGAATTGAATTTGAATCAGTGCCTGCCAGAATCATTTCTAAAGATCCTGATAACTGGTTTAGAACCATTATTATTGATAAAGGCAGTTCCCATGGAATAAAAATCAATATGCCGGTTGTCGCGTATGTTGGTGATGAGAAGGCTGTTGTCGGAAAGATTATAGAGGTTCGCGGCAGTATTGCCAGGGTCATACCGCTAATTTCAACAGACATGAAAATCGGTGTACGCCTTCAGGAGAACCGGACTCCAGGGTTAATGATTGGTTATTCGCCAAGTTCTTCTCTTTGCGTAATAGATTATATTACTAAGGGTTCTCAGATAAAAGATAATGAACGTGTTGTTACTTCCGGGCAGGGCGGTATTTTTCCAGAAGGTATTCTAGTCGGTACAGTTGTTAAGACTATTGTTTCAAAATCTTCCGCTTTTCAGAAAGCCATCGTTAAGCCGTTTATCGAATACAATAGAATAGAAGAAGTTTTCGTAGTAAAACGTATTCCGGATCCGGTGTTAGTTGAAATTACTACTCAGCAAACAAAAGAAATTCAGTAATTTAAAGGGACTTTATGTTGCGTATATCATATTTTTTTACTGCTGCAATTATGCTGGCATCATTAATGATACAGGGGCATTCCTCCTTTGATGTGCTCAGAATCGGAGGGGTTAAGCCGGACTTGCTTTTTATAGCGATTGTTTATTACGGTTACACGTTTGGCTCCTTTTACGGTGAGGTTACAGGATTTTTCGGCGGGATCTTTCATGACGCTGTTTCAAATTCTCCATTGGGGTTATTAACTTTACCTAAAGTGATTATTGGTTTTACAATAGGCATGATAGGCAGATCGTTTATTAAAAATAATATTCTTATCACAGCTCTTCTGATATTCGGCACATCTCTAGTGAAAGGCGTTTTAACACTTTTACTTTGTATTATTTTTCATGAAGCTTCATTATCAGATATTCTGGATATTATTCTACCCGAATCCTTTTACAACGCTTTATTGGCTCCGCCTTTGTTTTTTCTATTCGATAGAATTTACGAGGAGGAAATCTCAAAGGAGGTCCGTTACTAGATGACAATTTCTGCTTACCGGACTAAACTTAATGAAATATTTAGAAAAAGAATGTATTTTTTTTTACTGGTTGTGGGTTTCTACTTCCTGGTGGTTTTTGTTCAGCTTATTAATCTGCAGTTCATTCAATATTCTGAATTATCTGAAAAATCTCGTTCTAATATGGAAAGTTATATTCCGGTGCCAGCCTCAAGGGGTGAAATATATGACCGGACTTTTTCTACAGATAAAAATGAAAATAATGTAATAATCGCATCTAACCGTCCGTCATTTAATGTCTCAATAGTACCTATTAAATACACTGCAAAAAATTCTCTAAAATCTACAGTTGAAAATCTTTCGACATTGTTAAATGTTGATTCTGAAGGTGTTTTTAAAAATGTTAAGCTGCGTAATCCTTGGGAACGCGTCGTTGTTAAAGAGGATGTTCCCTTTGAAACTATTGTTACAATCGCTTCGCATCAGGAACTTTATCCGGAGGTTGACTGGGAAGTTGCTCCTGTAAGGGTTTATAATCAAGGTCCATTATTTTCTCATTTAATTGGTTACATTGGGAGTATAGATTCGGATGAATATAAAGACCTGAAAAAAATGGGTTATAAGTATTATCAGAAAATCGGAAAGTCCGGTGTGGAAAGGCAGTATGACGAACTTCTCAGAGGTGTTGACGGCAGCATCAAAAGGATCGTAGATGTTAAAAATAGAACTGAAGGTGAGGAAATCGGTAAGGAATCTGTTTCCGGCAATAATATAGTACTAACTGTAGATTACGAAATTCAAAAGGTAGCTCATGATGCTCTTGCGGAAAGAAGAGGGGCGGTGGTTGTAATTAAAGCTTCTACGGGTGAAGTTTTGAGTATTGTAAGCTCTCCAACTTTTGATCCGAACCAGATTATTGTTAAAAATAACAGTGAAATTTTTACCCAGCTACAGCAGAATCCAGATAGACCGTTTATTAATAGACCAATACAGGCAAGATACCCGCCCGCTTCAACATTCAAACTAATAACAACCATTGCCGCACTCGAATATGAAAAATGGGATCCGAATACGGTTGTTAATTGTAAAGGTTTCTATGTGTTGAAAGGTTTGACCGACACTATTATTTATGATTATGCTGTTTTAGGTCCGCTAAATCTTTATCAGGCTATTTGTAAATCCGCGAGTGTTTATTTTTATACAGTCGGGTATAAAATCGGTCCAACAATTATTTTGGATTATGCGAATTATTTCGGGTATAGCGAAAAAACCGGTATAGATCTACCAGGAGAGATTGCCGGATTTGTTCCGTCAAAAAATTGGAAAAGAAGAGTTTTCGGTCAGGGATGGTATGATGGTGATACCGTGAATCTGTCAATCGGTCAAGGATTTTTAAATGTTACACCTATAGAGGTTGCATGCTTTGCGGCTTCATTAGTAAATAATGGTATTATATATAAACCGCATGTTGTAAAGGAAATTCGTTCGCAGGACAACGCGGATGTTATAGCGGTTGTTCAGCCTCAAAAACTTAAAGAGGTTCCATTATCGAGGAAAACTCTGGATGTAGTAAAAA
>CAYLTM010000011.1:22845-24511 GCA_964386495.1 uncultured Leptospirales bacterium | reverse complement strand
TCAAACTGGTACCTCAGCAAAACTAGCTAATCTTAGTGTTCCTATAGCGGGAAAAACCGGTACAGCACAGACCAGATCTAATAGAAAGGATCAGGCTTCGCAACACGGATGGTTTGTGGGATTTGCTCCCTATGATGGTAGACCCGAGGAAAGTGTGGCTATCGCTGTAATTGTCGAATTTGGTGTTGCCGGTTCCGCTTCAGCTGTTCCTATAGCTGAAAAGGTCTTCTCGAAAATGATTGAATTGGGATATTTTAATGATCAAAAAAAATGAAGTGCTGAAATATAATTATACTCTTCTGGTTGTTATTGTTTTACTTGCCGTTATTGGTATTATTGCTATATACAGTGCAGGTTTTGATCCCATAGACAAGCTCAATAACGGAATGTATAAGCGTCAGATATTCTGGTTTACAACTGGTTTTGTTCTTATGATGGGCATGACCTTTATTAATCACAAAATATTAAGCGATTATTGTCATTATATTTATGCTGTTAATCTTATAATAATAATTCTTGTGGCTTTTTTTGCTGAACCTATACGAAATACCCGTGCTTGGATAAACTTCGGTTTTTTCTCTATACAGCCGTCTGAATTTATGAAAATATCCTACATAATAATGCTCGCTAAGTATCTGGAATTACGGGAAAGAGAAATGATGAATTTTGTGGAGTTGATAATTCCCGCATTAATTACAATTATTCCCGTGGCTTTTATTATTAAGCAGCCGGATTTTGGAACAGCCATGTTGTTCATTCCTGTTCTTTTTATTATGCTTTATGCCGGAGGTGCTGATATCTGGCATTTGGTCTCTATTGTGCTTATTGCAGTATTGTCCTTGCTAATCCCAATGGTAATTACATTTCGGGAATGGAGTCATCAGGATACCAATGTTTTTACTTCATTTTTTAATTCCGGTTCATCAATTTACGTGGTATCGATTTCAATATTTTTTATTGGTATGCTAACTTATTTAATTAATTTAGTTTTTGTTAAGCAATATTTGAAAAAAATATATTTCTCGGCGTTTATTTTATCCCTTGGTCTTTTATTTTCGGTCATCATACAACGTTATTTAAAAGATTACCAGAAAAAAAGAATTCTTGTTTTTTTAAGTCCGGAACTTGATCCCCTTGGTTCAGGGTATAATGTTATACAATCAAAGATCGCTATCGGGTCGGGCGGGTTTTTTGGAAAAGGTTTTCTAAAAGGAACTCAGAGTCAGTTGGGATTTTTACCAGAAAAAACGTCGGATTTTATATTTGCGGCAATTTCGGAAGAATGGGGTTTTATTGGTTCTGTTTTTGTAGTTTCACACTTCGTAATTAATGTCGGGATGGTAATGGGGATTACCCCGGTTACCGGCATACCACTTTGTTTTATTTCATATGGCGGCTCTAACCTATTAATGGCAATGATCAGTGTGGGTATTCTGCTATCAATACAGCAGAAGAAAACCGTTAATTGATTTTAAATCCTGAATAAGAAAATTTTTTTTAAAAACAGAAAATTTTTTTTGAATTTAAGAAATTTTGTCTTATTATATAATATAGGGCAGAAATTTTCATCACCATAAGGATGTCGTTTTATTATGCCGTATAAATAATTTAATTTGTGGGAGGTTTAATATGCATAAAGCTGTTGTGTTATTAAGCGGCGGTCTTG
>CAYLTM010000011.1:13921-22835 GCA_964386495.1 uncultured Leptospirales bacterium | reverse complement strand
AATTTATGGTCAAAGGCATTTAAAGGAAATAGATTGCTCCAGAAAAATCGCGATAAGACATAATGCTGTTGAACATATTATTGTACCAATATCTGAAGGTATTTTTAAAAATACATCTTTGGTTAAATCGGAGAATATCGATATTCCAAAAAACAGAACTGGCTTGGATATATCAGAAATCCCCTCGACTTACGTGCCCGCGAGAAATACATTGTTTTTATCATACGCACTGGCTGTGGCTGAATCGCGGGATGCCGACGCTATATTCATCGGTGTAAACGCTCTTGACTACAGCGGCTATCCTGATTGCCGTGGCGAGTATATCGCCACTTTTCAGAATATGATTAATCTTGCTGTGAAAAAGACTGTTCAAGGTGGTGAGATTGTCATTAAAACACCGCTTATTGATTTGAAAAAATCTGAAATAATAAAATTGGGCATGAGTCTTGGTGTCGATTATTCACTGACACATAGCTGCTATGATCCTGATGCTGAAGGTAATGCCTGCGGTAAGTGTGACAGCTGTATAATTAGGCGTAAAGGTTTCATTGAAGCTGGCGAACCAGATGTGACAGTTTATTCACCACTGGAGGCTCTATGAGAAATATTATTGATTTATTCTTTCCATCAATATGTATTCAATGTGGTAGACTGATATCATTTTTTGATAACCATTTATGCTCGGACTGTCTGAGTGGTTTATCTGACGCAGAATCCGGTTGTCCAAAATGCGGAAGCTCTTTATCCGAAGACGGCTCGTGCGAATTTTGCGGGAGCAGATCCGTATATTTTGATAAAAATATTATTGTATGTCAAAATAATAAAATTTTCCGCAAAATGATTTATCAATATAAATTTAGCGGTAAAAAAAGATTAGCTGAGCATTTTTATCAAAGTTCTATACCTAAAATTGAAAGTTTTCTAAATGATAGCGGGAATATTTTCGACTGTATAACAGCGGTTCCAATAAAGAAAAGTAAAATTAAAACAAGAGGCTATAACCAGTCTGAAATAATTGCCAGAAAACTTTCCAAACACTTTAAGGTTGATTATTATGATATTTTAAGCGATAAAAATATGGTTGAGCAGAAAAAATTGAATTATAGCGATAGATTTATATATACGATAGATCGATTTGTGCCGGAAAAGGTTAAATGCGAAGGTAATATTCTTATTGTTGATGATGTTTTTACCAGCGGTGCGACGATCAATGAGTGCAGCAGGATATTAAAAAAAATGGGATTTAATAAAGTATTTTCATTGACCTTAACAATGGTGAATAATAATAATTGTGATATTGCTATTCAATAGTAATAATTCGGTAAATAATTGGTTATCCAATTTTACTTGTTCCGGATTATCTATAATAAACGAACAAAATGGGGAAATATTTATGATAAAAAAAATATCTGATGATCATATAGATATAATACTTTTAAGCGGAAGAATCGACTTAGAAGCGTCTGAGGAATTGGAAACTGTTTTAGAGGAAAGTATTTCTAAACGAGTTACAAATATCTGTATTGATATGATAAATGTTAAACACATTTGCAGTTCGGCTCTTGGTGTTCTTGTTGCTGTTAAAAGAAAAATTAAAGACAGTGATGGCGATATTAAATTAGTCATAGCTAATGAGAATTTACTTAAATTGTTTCAAACAACAATGCTTGATAAAGTGTTTGATATTTATGAATCTCAAAGAGAATGTGTATTAGCGTTTGATTAATTTCTGGTGTTAATCCGCCAAAATTTAAAATCGAGGGAATATGATAACAAAGGAAAAACAACAGCTTCTTGATTATTATAATAAGGGATTGGCTTTTTATAAGCAGAGGAAGTGGAATGATTCCATTGAGTGTTTTAAAAACGCATTGCAGATCGACAGTAATGACGGTCCGTCACAGCTTTATCTTGAAAGAGCCAATACCTTTCTCAAAAATCCTCCAGGGGAAGATTGGGATGGCGTGTTTGTTATGACAACAAAATAGGAGTTGATATATGTCTGTTAAAGTTATTCAGGTTAACAAGAATCCGGTTTATGATATAGGAATGATTAATACCGTTTTTTCCAAAGATACAGAATTTTACGGAGATTTGAAGTTTTCAAAATCACTGCAGATAGACGGATTTTTTGAAGGTGAAATTACTTCAAAAGGATTTCTGGTTATTGGTGAAGGAGCTGAAGTTAAAGCTAATATTAAAGCTAAAACTGTAATTGTTAAGGGCACGCTGCAGGGTAATGTTGAAGCCGTGTCTAATATTGAGATACATCCTAATGGTAAATTATACGGTAATATTAAAACCGCGAAATTGAAAATTGCTGATGGCGTGGTTTTCGAGGGTAATTGTGAAATGATTAACCCTGCTTTCAAACAGGAAGATTCAAAAAAGAAAAAGCAATAAAATGCCCCATGCCGGAATTCATTATACCAACGAGGATGACGCTGTTAAGTGCGCTTTGTGTCCTCATGAATGTCTGCTGAAAAACGGCAAGGTAGGTCTATGCGGTGTCAGAAAAAATGACAATGGTGTTTTATACTCGCTGAATTATTCCGCGGTAACGTCCGCAGCTGTTGATCCTGTTGAAAAAAAACCGCTATATCATTTTTACCCCGGCGGAAAAATCTTTTCCATCGGAACATTCGGGTGTAATTTGAGTTGTCCTTTCTGTCAAAACTGGGGGATCTCCCAGAATATCCCTGCGAATTTGAAGAATATGTCCCCGGTAGAAGTAATCACCATGGCGGAAATGAGCGGCTGTGAAATGATTGCCTATACTTATTCGGAACCTGTAGTATGGTACGAGTTTGTTTTGGAATGCTGTAGATTAGCAGCAGCTAAACGAATAAAAAACGTGCTGGTTACTAATGGTTATATCAACGAAAACCCGCTGCTTGAATTATTGCAATACATTGATGCTGTTAACATTGATCTTAAATGTTTCAATGATGATTCGTATAAGAAAATTCTGAAGGGTTCCCTCGATGATGTTAAACGATCCATTGCATTGTGCACAGGGAAAACGCATGTTGAAGTTACTACTCTAGTTGTTACGAATTTTAACGATAACCACGATGAACTGAAAGCCGCTGTTGACTGGCTTGCATCTGTTGGAACTGATATCCCGTATCATCTGTCCATGTATTATCCTTCGTACAAATATAATGAACCTTCTACGAACATTGATTTTATTATGAGTATATATAATTATGCAAAAACTAAGCTGAAATATGTTTATACTGGAAATATTCCAGGCGAGAGCATGACGGGAAATACAAATTGTCCTGAATGCGGAAATCTTCTTATAGAAAGGGAAGGGTATCATACTCGAATTATTGGACTGAATTTAAACATTTGTAAAAAGTGTAACGCTGAAATTAATATTGTGTTGTGAGGTAATATGGCTGTTGTTATTGATGGAAATAAAGTCGCGGAAGATATTAAATCTGAATTGAAGGTTGATATCCAAAGTCTAACTGAAAAATTTATGCGTCCTCCGGGATTGGCTGTGATTCTTGTCGGTAATGATCCGGCTTCTGAAATTTATGTGAACATGAAAAAGAAAAACTGTGCCGAAATAGGAATTAAATCCTATGAATATAATCTTTCTAAGGATATTACCGAAAATGAGTTGGTGGAATTAATTCAGTCATTGAATAAAAATCCTGGTGTGGATGGTATTCTTGTTCAGCTTCCTGTTCCCGCACATATTAATGAGCACAAGGTGATTTGTGCTATTGAACCATCCAAGGATGTCGATGGTTTTCATCCGATTAATGCCGGAAAAAATGTCATAGGTCTGGAAGACGGTTTCATTCCATGCACACCTCTTGGCTGCCAGGTTCTAATTAATTCTGCGGTTGAAAATACCAGCGGAAAACATCTTGTTGTTGTCGGACGCAGCAACATTGTCGGGAAGCCTCTTGCGAATTTGATGCTTCAGAAAAATAAAAACGCGAATTGTATTGTAACTGTTTGTCATTCCGCTGTTAAAGATATTTCTATATGGACAAGGCAGGCGGATATTCTCGTAAGTGCTGTCGGCAAAGCTAAAACGATTACAGCGGACATGGTTAAACCTGGAGCGGTGATTATTGATGTGGGAACCAACAAGATTATGATGGATGGTAAAAGCCGGCTGGTCGGCGATGTTGATTATGAACCTGTTTCACAAGTAGCTTCTGCAATTACACCTGTTCCAGGCGGCGTAGGGCCGATGACTCGCGCTATGCTGCTTCATAACACTGTTAAGGCGTTCAGGCAGAATAATAATTAAAGAGGCATATTATGATTACAAAAAGCAGATTTATAAAAAATTTGATCATCACCATGTTCCTATTGATTTTACTGCCCGTAATGATGTCCAGTGCGAAGGAACCTAAAAGTACTTATAGTGTAATTCCGCTTGAAGGAACTGTTAACCCTATATCCGCTGAGTTTATTGTAAATTCTATAAAAAAAGCCAATGAAAACAAATCGCTGTTTATTGTATTAACTGTGGATACTCCAGGCGGTCTTATGACTTCCATGCGTGATATTATTAAAGAGATATTCTCGTCGAAGGTTCCGGTAGTAGTTTATACATATCCGAAAGGTGCTCAAGCAGCATCAGCCGGCGGGTTCATAATGCTTGCAGGTCATGTTAACGCGATGTCGCCGGGAACGGAAATAGGTGCTATGCATCCGGTTAGTCCGTTTTTGAATTTCACACAAAAGGGCGATGACGAAAAAAATATTGAAAAAAATATTGAGAAGAGCATTGAAAAAAATGTAATGGGTATGAAGGTTCTCAATGATACTATCGCATATGGAAAGAGCATCGCGCAGAAAAGGAAGCGTAATGAGAAATGGGTAATCGATGCCATTGACAATGCCGCGTCGGCAACATACTCCGAAGCGAAGAATCTTAATGTCGTTGATATTGTTGCCGAGGATATTCCGGATCTTTTGAAACAGCTCAATAATAGAGAAATTGATCTGAACGGTGAGAAATATATATTTACCACAGAAGATTTACAGGCAGACCGCTTTGCCATGAGCGGTAAAGAACGTTTCTTGAATTTTATTGCCGATCCGCAGATTGTTTTTTTTCTGTTTATTATCGCGGTAGTCGGCATTGGTATTGAATTTAAAAGCCCGGGTCTGATTTTTCCTTCAGTCATCGGCGGAATTTCTTTCATTATGTTTCTCATGGCGATTAATATTCTTCCAATAAATTATTTTGGTTTAGGTTTGATTGCATTGGCGATAGTGATGTTTGTTCTTGAGCTTCAGATTCCGAGTTTTGGTCTTTTGACAATAGGAGGTGTCGTGTCATTTGTTGTTGGTTCATTAATTTTGTTTGATTCACCGCTTAAAGGTTTTTCAATTTCATACGCGACTATTTTATCAACAGTATTTTTTATTCTGCTTATAGTATTTGTTGTGCTTCGCTCGGTGGTTGCTGTGCATAGGCAGAAATCCGCGGCAGGTGTTGAAAGTATTGTGGATGAGACAGGTGTGGCGAAAACACCGATCGCTTCCGATGGAAAAGTTTTTGTACATGGTGAACTGTGGAATGCTTATTCAGATGCCGCTATTGAAAGCGGAAGCCGCGTGAAAGTAATTTCGATTGAAGGAATGAGAATGAAGGTGGAGAAATTCTAACATGAATTTTTTTAGAATAGATATATTTTTTCTTCTTATTTTGCTGATTACCGGTTGTAAGAATGAGCAATCTCTTTTTACAAAAAGCAGTCTTCTTCTGGGCACACAGGTAAATATCACTATCATCGCGAAAAACGATTCAGAAGCGGTTTCGGTTACTGATAAAGTTTTCGCGGAAATAGCACGTATTGAAGCGGAGATGAGTCCCGTAAAAGAAAATTCTGATATTTACAGGATTAACCATCGGGCTTTCAACGAACTCAATTTGAATAATGAAACCTATGATTTGATTGCAAGATCAATTCAAATTTCGAATGATACTGCCGGCACCTTCGATGTAACTTTTGCGACAGTCGGCAGCCTTTGGGATTTTAAAAAAGATCCTTTTGTACCGCCCTCGAAGGATGCTGTTCTTGACCTGTTAAAATACACGGGCTATAAAAATATTAAACTTTATGACGGAAAAATAAAATTTGCTAACAACTTTATAAGAATGGGCTTGGGCGGTATTGCTAAAGGTTATGCTGTTAAAAGAAGCGTTGATATTTTGCGGCAAAACGGAATATCAAACGGTATCGTTGATGCGGGCGGTGATCTTCAGGTTATCGGTAATAAATTCGGAACATCTTGGAAAGCGGGACTTCAGAATCCCAGACCTCCATCGCCGGAAAATAATCTTTTCAAAAATATTGTGATAATGATTATTCCTCTGAATGACGGTGATTCAATAGTTACATCCGGTGATTACGAACGCTTTACTTTTTATGAAAACGAACGGTATCATCACATAATTGACACTTCAACAGGTTATCCGGCAAAGACCGTTTCATCAGTGACTGTTATTTCGCAGGATCCTGTTGAGGCAGATGCTTACGCTACCGCGATTTTCGTGATGGGTGTTGATAAAGCCAAGGTTTTCGCTAAAACAAAAAAGGTTGATATCATCATGATTGATTTACAGATGAATATTTTCGCGACAGATACTTTGAAAAGCCGTCTTGTAAATAGTAATGAAAATATTGAGAATGTAATAAACTGGTTTTAATTCAGGTTGTTAAGATTAAAATGTTGTGTATGAAATAATTCTGCCGAAAAGAAAGAAAAAGAATGAATTGTTTGCGTTGTGTACACAATGAAATATTTTGTTCAAATGAAAAATTTTATTTAGAATAATAAAAAAATGAATATTTGAAAAAACACGCAATATTGAATGATAAGACAATTGATGTTAATGATCATTATAATGAGAAAAATTATCTAAATCAAAAGATTTATGAAGTTTTATGTAATGATTACATATATCTAGTCACTTTTGTAGAAAATGAAAATCTGGTATTTTAAAAACAATTATTACCAGTCGAAAGGCACCTTGCTGGAGAGGTTGTCAAATCTGTTTTAGTAGCCGCTGGTTCTTTTGTTACAGGCGGTGCTGTCGGGATTATGTATGCCGCTTATGAAACCGCTATGACTGTTAAGGAAGCTGTTAAAACAGGGGCATGGAAAGCAGGTAACGCAATTAAGAATATTCTAGTGTCTGCCGCAACATCTTTAATATCAGCGATGTCGCCAGTCGGTAGTATTGGAGCGTTGCTTCTGGTGCTGCTGGATTCACAACAGCCGGACGACTTGCTGCGGATTACGCTCCCTGCTTCGATTTGATTTTTTCCAGCTCGGCGAGATCCCATTCAAGGTTCATTTCCTTAAACATAGTTTCGGCTTTGGAAAAGCATTCATGCACTGATAGTCCTGGTCGCTTTTTTGCCATGCTATCATAGTACCGTTTTTCGTCTGGCTTTTTTAGTGATAAAATTCTTTTACCGATTTCAAAATAAGTGCGTGAGAGCTCAAGGCGGGCATTTAGTTCTTCTCCCTTGTTGATTGCCTTCTCCCACCAGATAAGCGCGATACGTGGTTTATTGATCAGCCAGTAACAGGTTCCTGTTAGCCTCAATGTTTCAACAATACCTAGCGCGTTTTTTTCAGAGATTTTTAGGGCAAATTTCCGGCTCCTATTTATATTTTTTTTATATCTGCTTATAGCCCCGCGGTCATTTTCATTAAGCGCTTTTTCCAGCATACAAATATCAAAGGTTAACCAGCCAACGGCAAAACAAAGAAGATGCCATGGTACGACTTTTTGTGATTCCTTATAAATTATTTCAGCCTGTTTAAGAATTTTATCTGCTTCATCCAGATTATCTGATAGGCAATGAATGTTTAACAATATACCGAGATGATGAATAACGTCATGTTGAATTTTGTGATTTCTGCAGTAATGGATACTCTCTTCAATAATTTGCCCGGCATTTTCAAATTGTCTAGTCTTTAGTATGATTTTTGAATTAAGAAATACTTTAAAGGCAAAAGCATCGGAATTTTCAAAGTCACAATAGACTTTATTGAAAAAATCCAATGCCTGACAAGAAAGAGAAATTTTACCCTGCTCAAGCTGAATTAGGGAGAAATTTCCGCGATATGCGCAAGCTAAATTAATGTTTCCTTTATTGATTAAACTCTTTACAATTTTCTCATCCATTTGCATATCCCAAATACCGCAGAACAAACCAATTACAGACTCAATACCATAGAAATCTAAAATTGAATTCTGATTTAATAATGTTTGATTACGTTTTGATAGATAATAAATTTTTTTGGATAATTTTATAGACAATCCTGAAAATGCAAAAATGCTGCTTATTCTGCTTAATAAATTAAAATCTGAACTGATATTTTCCACATTATAATAAAACACCCGGTTAGCAAAAATTAACGCGAAATATGCATAATTAACAGGCTCGATCCACCGCATCGCATTAACTATAAACGCATATAGTTCATTACTTAAAAATAATTTTTTTTCAAATCGATTATTTTTTATTTTATAGGGAAGATATGTTTTAAAATATATCATTCCCAGTGAATATGCTGCATGAATCTTTATCACCAAATTTGAAGTAACAGGTTTTCCTCCCAGTATAGCAATTGCTTTACTGAAATTCTCAATAGCTTCTCTATGCAGTCCTTTTTTTTCATAGATTAAGCCGATGTTTTTCTCTAATTCGGCAATCTGGATAATGTCAGCTGAAATGCCGTATTTTTCGCGGTATACATCTACCGCTTTTGAATAATATTGAATAGCTTCAGTTGACGCGGAAGTTTTCAGAGCTTCTTCACCAGCCAGGAGAAGATACTGATACGCTTTATCCAGATCGCTTCCTTTTGTACAATGATAAGCAAGAACTCCGTAAAATTCGCTGATCCTTTCCGG
>CAYLTM010000011.1:11592-13884 GCA_964386495.1 uncultured Leptospirales bacterium | reverse complement strand
AATTGATATTCATGTCATGAATTGTAGAATAAAAATTTCTTTTCTTTTTTGATTAAGAAGCGATTCATACGCGGCTTCCTGTGCCAGTGCGTGTTTGAAAATAAACTCAACTTCATCCAGCCTCTTCTTTTCGTGAATAAACTGCATTTCTTCAAGCAGGGTTAATCTGCTATCAAGATCTGGAATATTCACAGCGATATTGGACAGGATTTTGTAGAAAAAATTCCTTCCGATGACAGAGGCTGTTTTTATAACATTTTTTGTCTGTTCATCAAGCCGGTCAATACGGGACATCAGTACTTCGTTGACTGTAAACGGAACTGTGACTTTCCCAATTTTGTCTGTTACTTCATATCCGCTTCCTTTTTTAATTACCGCGCCTTCATCAATAAATGAGCGAAGTATTTCCTCGATAAAAAACGGATTCCCCCCCGACCGTTCTTTAATCTGTTTTTCCAGAATCTGCGGAAGGCCTTTAATATTTAACAAATTACTTATAAGGATCCCGGTTTCAATTACGGAAAGCGGTTCAATAGTGATCGGTATATGATATTCATGATGCGTTTCCGAAAGAATTTTCAGGATTGCTCCGCTGGTTTCCGGATAATCAGGCCTGAACAGCAGGATGAAAAGAATCCTCTCTTTATCAGCAAGGCGGAACAGCTGTTCGAGCATGGCCAGAGAACTGGCATCCGCCCAATGCAAATCTTCCAGGCAAAGTACCAGCGGCTGAATTATTGATCCTTCTATTAATATCTTCTGAATATTTTTTACAATCAGTTTCTCTAAGGTCTCTCCCTCGACGCCTTTCACAATATTTTCATAATTTTCCGTCAGTTCAATGCTCATTAATCTCGCAGTAAAAGCTATTATTTCATCAGCTTCCTGCGGGCATTGATTGATAACTGCATTTGCCAGTTTCGAAAGCTTTTCCTTGTCTCCGTCTTCTTCTTTTATTCCCGCCCAGTGTTTCAGGCAGTCAATAATAGGGTAAAAGGAAAGACTGCGTCCCATTGAAATTGCCCGGCCTTCAAATAAAACGGTTTGTTTCATCAGAGGGCCATTCTTAAATTCTGCCATCAGTCTGGATTTCCCAATTCCGGCTTCTCCGGAAATACTTATTATACCTCCCTTTCCGTTTATGAGTTTCTCAACCTGATGATGCAGGATTGCCATTTCTTCATCTCTTCCAACCAAGCGGGAAAATATGCTACGATCCGTAATGTTTTTTTCTGTTATTATACCCAGGACTTCATACAGCACAATCGGTTCCGATTTACCTTTCAGGCTTATAGGTTTCAATACCTGAAAGTCGATTTCTTTGTGAACCGCCTTGAAGGTCTCCGGCCCGACAAGTATCTGCCCCCTTTCCGCCGTGCTTTCTATCCGTGAAGCGAGATTGACAGTATCGCCCATAACGGTGTAGTCTTTGCGTTCCGAACCACCCACATTTCCGGCCACAACAGAGCCTGTATTTATTCCGATATGAATATCGAGAGGAATAACTAATTTATTGTCTGCATTATACTGATAAACCAGCTTGCGTAATTCAATTGCGGTTTTAACGCCCATAAAAGGAGCATTTTCCAGCGCCGATGGTGCGCCGAAAAGCGCCATAACGCAGTCGCCCATGAATTTATCAATATGCCCGCCATTCTGCTTGATGGTTATTTCCATTAAGTGAAAAATACTATTCATAACAGAAGTCACTTCCTCAGGGTCCATCTTCTCGCTCATGGCGGTGAAGCCGGAGATGTCGGCAAAGAGAATGGTTGCCTGACGGCGTTCGGATTCGGATGATTGGTTTGTTATTCTTTCCATGACAGCCTCCTTTTACTGTTGATGAATCTTTTCATGTTCGGCGAATCTTATGTATCTTTTCTCTGCCCTTCCGCTTTTCCTGAAGGAGATTTGCAAGGCCGCGATGCATCTCGATTGCGGCGTCCAGGGCAACGTCGGGACTGCCGGGAAATAATGCCATAATTCCGTCACCAAGATATTTGTCAATGAACCCACCGTGTTTGCGGATGAGAGGGCATAGTCTTTCCAGCAGACCGTTCAGGAAGGTAAAAGTCTCCTGAGGCGACATCTTTTCCGATATACTTGTAAAGGATCGAATATCGGAAAAAAGGATGGTCATCTCGCACTGGACATTATCCCCCAGCTCTACATTCACAATCTCTTCCCTATTGAGAAATCTCAGAAACTCCCTCGGCACGAAACGAGAAAAAGAAGCATTTGTTTTTTCAGTATAATCCTTCATAACTTATAAAAATATATTAATTTATTACA
>CAYLTM010000011.1:6938-11582 GCA_964386495.1 uncultured Leptospirales bacterium | reverse complement strand
AGCATTTGTTTTTTCGAGATATTCATTGAGTCGTAAAGTCTCCAGAAAGATACGGTTGTACTCAACCGAGAGAGAGATGGCTATGCTCATGATAAAAGCCAGAGCCCCGAAGTCCAAAAGCTCCGGTAATTTGAGAGATGCGGTGTTGGAAAGAGTGTCGTTGCACATGGCCGCGAACACTACGGCAAGCCCTATTCCTATAAATCCGGATCCCGGCTCGCGTCGCAGTATTGAGATAAATATGAGGACAAGGCATGACGCAGAGATAGACAGGTATATCAACATTTCTATATATTGACCGTATATAATGAAGGCTATCAGCACGGGGTGACTTATATATACTCCGATGGAGAAAACCATCATAAAAATGGCATTTGCGATTGCAACATACAGCAACCATGGGAGTTTAAAATTGAAATTATGGCGCACAAACTGAACAAGGGTAAGAGAGAAAAGGGAATAACAGAAATGGGTTGCAAGCCAATTCAGCCAGAAGCTGTCGATAATCCAGAATCCAAGAGTAGATATGGTTGCATACATATATCCTCCAAAAATGGAGAAGAGGCCGAAGTATATATATGATGGATCTGTTCGTCTCTCCAGAAAGAGCATGTCCATCTTGAAGGGAATTCCGGCTGCATTGATCGTCCCTCTTCCACCGATAAAATGACCATTGACATACAGCTCGTGGGCATCGCCTATCCATGGGATGATGATGCCAAGATCCCTGCCGGTGCAGTTCTTCGATATCAGAAAAGCCCGCCGGTACCATGCCACACCTTTTTTGTAGTCAGGATTGAGACGGTACGAAACGCCGGGCAAGGAGATGGTCTGCCATTTCGAGTCGTCAGTTTCGGGTTTCGAAAAGGACGGATCGTCAGCGAATGCGATCTTCCATATTCCATTCAGATTGTATTTGTTTTCCATATTATCGAGAACGAGTATTTCCTCTGCATGGGATGAGACAGCAAAAAATGGATTTGTTAACATGAGAAGAAGGATAAATGCAGATAAAAGACATTTCGATGACTGTTTTGATTTTTTCACGACTGCCTCCTTTTATTGCAGATGAATCTTTTCCAGCTCCGATAGGTCCCATTCAAGTTTCATTTCTCTGAACATGGTTTCCGCTTTGGTGAGGCATTCGTCCACGGAGAGGCCGATGATTTTTTTGACCTCACCCCTGGCCCCTTGTACTGAACTGTCCCCCAAAAGTTGGACAAAAATGGTATGATATTTAGGCCGCTGAATCCTTAAATTTAACAGGATAAAGCCAGCCTAGTTTTTTCTTAATCCTTTCATTGTTGTAAAAATAAATGTACTCATCTAATATTATAATCAACTCCTCAGCTGGCAACAATATTTGTTTTTTTTCGAGATAAATTGTTTCACACTTGAGTGTTCCAAGAAAATGAATATGATACTATCTCATCGTTATACAGATCGAGAATGCCATTCAAATATAACCAACCGCCTATAACCTTAAAATATGTAATATCAGCCACAAGTTTTCCATCGGTCGAGAAGCTTTAAAATTGCGATTAAGTATATTTTTTGGCACGTTCGCTTTATTTCTTTAAGTGTTTTGTAGTATTCTTTAGGGAATTTACTTTTGTGAATCTTAGAACTAATGCCATTCACCTTTCTTATGCGTGCTAATCTTTTATGGTTATACTTTATTCCTTGAGATAAAAACTCTTTCGACATAAACTTTGACCCATACGTATCCTGAATATTTTGTGGTAGCCGCTAAATATCCTAAAGTACTAAATCATCTTTTTCCTGCTTTTTTTTACCTTCGCAGGTATCTTCAAGTATTATCTCTGCATCGGTTTTCCAATACATATTTGTATCAAGCAAATATTTGACTTCGTCTTCAAGGCTTTTAAAATCATCACTTTTTACAATTTCCAATGGCTTTTCCAATGAGCATTTATTTTTCTTTAAAATTTATGTTCTCACAAGGTCTCTTGTTAATTGATAACTTTTTGCCGGCTTTTTATATCCTTTTATTCCTTGATGGTATTCGTTCACTACTCGGTCTTTTAATTCAACTGGATACTTTTGTTGTATACGCATTTTTCCTCCTGCGTGTGCAACTTTTGGGGGTCAGTTCTCTCCGAACAAAAGCGTATTGTCGCCAAGATCGACGAACTCATGGCGCTCTGTGCAAACTGGAAAAACAGATAGATCAAGCAACTGCAAAGCAGACGCCACTGAACTGAATACATTTTAAAAAGAATGGTAAGGTTATATTTAATAGTGAGTGAGTGATTTATTTATTTGAATGACTCACCCTGAGTTAATCGAGCTCCATTCAGAAAGGTCAATGAATCCATTGGCTTTTTTGTTTCCGGCTGCAGCCGTAATATTTCAAGGATACCGGTGGAACATCCCACTAATAAATGTTTTTTTTGGTACTGAATAATTTCACCGTTTTTCAAATCAGCAGATATTGAATCTTCAGGAATTTTCGTTTGGATGATTTTCAATTCTTTGCCGCGGAAGGTTGTCCATGCGTATGGTTTAGGATTAAGCCCTCTAATAAGATTATGTATTTCCTGATTGGTTTTAGACCAGTTAATTTTCGCGAGATCTCTGTCTATTTTTCCGCAATGTGTCGCCTCTGTATGATTTTGAGAAACCGTTGAGATCCCACCTGATTCAAGAAGTCTAATCACAGTGATCATCATCTCAATGCCCATTGGTACAAGTATATCATATAGACCAGCCGCGTCAATATCAGGATCTATAATAATAGTTTTCTGCAAAAGAACATCACCGGAATCCAGCTGCATAGCAATTTTCTGGATAGTCACACCTGTTGATGTTTCTCCGTTGATCAACACCCATTGTACAGGAGCTGCTCCGCGGTATTTCGGAAGCAGTGACGGGTGTAGATTAATCGACCCGAACCTGGGCATTGAAAATACCGCCTCTGGAATTATTCTGCCGTAAGCGAACACAACAAATAAATCGGCATTATATGATTTCAGTTTTTCTATAAAAACATCATCCTTTAGATTTAACGGCTGCAATATTTCCACACATTCATTTTCCGCACATACCTTGACTGCCGGTGCACAGGGATTACAGGATCTTTTCAACGGCTTGTCGGGATTTGTTACGACAAATACTATTTCAAACTCTTTGCATAATACGCGAAGACAATCGGCTGCTATTTCAGGGGTTCCAAAAAATCCTATTTTCATTAATTCATCTTCCTGATTTTTTTTAATTCTTTTGTATATTCTTTTTTTAAATAATCATCCAGATAGTCTACAAACAGTACTCCGTTTAAATGGTCAATTTCGTGCTGAATTACTCTCGCGAATAATGAATCAGCGGTAAAATTAATTTTTTTACCCTCTACAGTATACGCCTCAACATCGATAGACGATGGTCTATAAACAATTTCATAAATACCTGGAACAGAAAGACAGCCTTCCTCGTATGGTGAAGTTTTTTCAGAGCTCGATAGAATAACCGGATTTATCAAAATAGTTTTGATGTTCTGATAAGTGTGAGTAATATCAATTGTGATCACTCTTTTTAATACATTTACCTGCGGCGCGGCTAGACCGATTCCTTTCGCTTTTGTCATAATATTGAGCATTTCTTCAGCGAAGTCTTTAAGTTCTTTATCAAATGTTTCTATTTTATTAGAGTTCTCACGTAGTGTCTGATGCCCATAATATATTATTTTCTTTTCCATAAATCAAAAATTCCAACCTTATTTATATAAATCTTTTTCTTAATTCGATGACCTTGTTACAACAACGCTTACTCCGGTATTTTTATAGTCGCTTATAATCACCGTTCCGCAGGTTATTGGTGATGATACTTCTATTGAATATATCTCTTTCAATAAATCTGATATGTGCTCTTTCAGGATCGGCTTGTCCGTTTTAACAGGAATTCTTCTTTTTGAAAGTGTTGATTTTTTCAACAACGCTGTTGCGGTAACAACTCTTTTTGGAGCGATATATTCCTCACGGGCATATATGTCGCCCCTTTTACACTTGTTGCCGGTTATGGATATTTCGCCATTGTTTTCTTCAAGCGTAAGATGACAGCCGATTGGACAGGATATGCAGATATATTCTTTTAACATGCTACGCTCCTTACTATATTAGTGAAATTTCTATTGTTGGTTGAACTGCCGCGTTAAGACCGCTCAAATTAGTTTTTTCGAGAACGACGCTTTCCATTTCCGACGGCTGTACATGACTTTTATTTATGGTTTTTATAAGCACGTTATTAAGTTTGATTTCGATTTTCGCTTGATTCTTGACAATCATCGGCCTGAAGAAAAATTTATTATCTCTATCCGGATCAAACTTTTGCGGAACAACATATCTGACATTTGCACCTGCCCTCGCGGTATATTGCGATTTTGGTCTTATATTTTTCAAATATTCAGTCACGAAAGTTCCAGTTCTCTTTGATTCTTCACTGACGTAATCAACAAGGTCATGAACATGGAGAACATTACCGCAGGCAAAAACACCATCAACGCTTGTCATCATTGTCGCGTCTACATATGGACCATTATTCTGATTATTAATCAGAATACCGATTTTTTTTGACAACTCATTTAATTGATATTCAATTTCTTCACCCACTTTTGCTAATCCTAAAGGA
>CAYLTM010000011.1:5982-6928 GCA_964386495.1 uncultured Leptospirales bacterium | reverse complement strand
ATTTTCCGGTACAAGTCCAACAGAAAGAAGCAGCGTATCGCATTCAATATTGAATGACTTTGAATAATCATATTGCCGGTCAATTATTGGGGTGATCTCTACCTTTTCAACACGCTCTTTCCCTAGAATTTTAGTAACAGCATGGCTTAGATAAAGAGGAATATTAAAATCGTTTAGGCACTGCACGATGTTTCTAGTTATTCCCGCCGGATAGGGATTAATCTCTACCACAGCATGAACCTTGCAGCCAGCCCAAGTCATCCGTCTTGACATAATAAGCCCGATATCTCCAGAGCCGACAATAACAACATTTTTTCCGGGCAAATATCCATCCATGTTTACTAGCCTCTGAGCCAGCCCCGCTGTAAAAACGCCTGTAGGTCTCGAACCGGCAGTTCCAATATTTCCCCGGTTTCTTTCGCGGCATCCCATTGCTAAAACAATGGTTCTGGTTTTAATAATAAATACACCGTATTTTGACGAATAACAATAAACCTCCTTAATATCCGCGTTTTTAACATCCATTACTGTTGTTTCTGTGAATGAATTAATTGACGAACCTGCAACCATGTCGGAAAATCTTTCAGCGTATTCGGGACCAGTAAGCTCTTCCTTAAATTCGTGAAGACCGAAACCATTGTGTATACATTGAAGTAATACACCGCCAAGCTCCTCCTCGCGTTCAATTATAGCTACGGTAAAGCCATTCTTGTTTATTTCCAACGCGGCCGCCATACCGGCAGAACCGCCGCCTATAACGACTGCATCGAACAGTAACTCTTTCATAGTTCCTCCTTCAACAACTGGCTGTTTCCGCCTTTCTTAGATACCTCATTGAAAGAAAGCCCTGTTTCCCGCATAATTATCTGAATTATTTTGTGGGTGCAGAACCCGCCCTGGCATCGACCCATACCGGCTCTGGTGAAAAACTTAATGCCGGCCAAAG
>CAYLTM010000011.1:5158-5954 GCA_964386495.1 uncultured Leptospirales bacterium | reverse complement strand
TGAACGTTTTTGTTCTATTTTTTCGTAAAATTCAAGTTGTTTAATAAGATCTTTAACATAATCAGCGATGGCTGGAGCCGCGGTGAGTCCGGGTGATTGTATACCTGCAACATGTATAAAGTTTTTTGCTTTTTTAGAAATTTCAATATAGAAATCACCTGATTCCAAAGTAGGGCGCAGCCCCGCGAATGATGTAATAATATCGTTCTGAGAAATAAGCGGTACCAGCTTTTTCGCAAAATCAAATATTTTTTCGAGATTACCTGAACTTGTGGATAAATCAGTTTTATCGTCAACATCCGTCGCGGTAGGACCAACCATCATTGTTCCTTCAACGGTGGGGATAACCAGCATCCCTTTGGAATTCGGGGATGGTGTCGGGAAAATTACTTTATTCGGATAAGCTTTAGTCATACGGTCAAGAAGATACTCCTCTCCCTTCCTTGGAATAATTTTATATTCTTCGGCTCCGAAGATTGCTGATATTTCATCAGTAAAAAGTCCAGCCGCGTTTATAATATACTTAGCTTCAACTTCTCCACCATTCTCAGATTTAATTTTATAGTAATTACCGGATAGATCCGCTTTATTTACCTTGAAGTTTAATATGAGGTCAACACCATTTTTTCTGGCGGATTCAACAAGTGCGAATACAAACCGGTATGGTTCGATAATTCCCCCATTAGGAGCGTGTAATCCCCCAATGACATCAGGGTTGAGTTTCGGTTCGAGTTCTAATAACCTGTCTCGACCGCAAATTTCAATTCCGATAACACCGTTTTCGACACCTTGTCTG